>JAPLMV010000018.1 GCA_026386835.1 Planctomycetota bacterium
CGGAACGATTGTTACCGCAATTGCTCGCAGCTTGACGAATTTCGGTGTTTTTGTAGAGATAGAAGAAGGCATCGACGGCATGATACATATTTCGGACTTCAGCTGGACACGAAAGTATGGACATCCCAGCGAGGCGATGCAAAAAGGCCAGGAAGTCAAATGTGTTGTCCTTGAGGTCGATGAGGACAAGAGGCGGATATCGCTGGGTATCAAGCAGATAACAGAAGACCCCTGGATTCGGGCCATTCCGGAAAAATATATTCCGGGCCACATTATTAAAGGCACCGTGACTAAGCTCACCAATTTCGGCGCATTCGTAGAGCTTGAGCCGGACCTCGAAGGTCTCCTGCACATTTCCGAACTCGCTGACCACAAGATTGACAAGCCGCAGGATATTATTAAGGTCGGGCAGGAAGTCGAAGTCAAGATTCTCAAGGTCGAAAGCGACGCGAGAAAAATCGGTTTGAGCCTGCGAAGGGCACAGTGGGCTGCTGAGGAACAGGGAACAGACAGCGACCAGAGGCATACTCCAATAGGGGTTGAGACGGTCCTTTCAAATGACCAGAGGAATGAGATGGTTAATCCGCAGGGAAAAGCCGACGAATCTCAGGACTCTGGTAAACAAGCGGCTGAAACCGTTGTCAGTGAAACCGAATCGCCGAAGAGTGCTGATGAGCCCAATGCCGGCAATTGAAGATTAATTGACGCTAAGAACTAACTCATTATGAGCTAAACCCAGGGGCATTTCTGACCGATATCAAGGCAGATTTGTGCGGGATGAAATATAATCATCCCATAAAATCGGTATCGTAATCAGAATTGCCCTTATGGCCGGGGTCGAAAGACTTTTGGCTGGGCAGGAGTTAGCTATCGTATTCGACGTTACAATAAAAGATTATCTTAAAGAGATTGACGAATCCCCGCTATTGACACTGGAACAGGAACGAGCACTGGGCAGGAAAATTATCGAAGAAAATGACCCCCAGGCAAGGGAGCATCTGGTGCGAAGTAATCTGCGGCTGGTTGTTAATATCGCAAAGAAATATGCCAACCGAGGGATGAACCTCGGCGACCTGATTGATGAGGGCAATCTTGGGCTAATAAAGGCGGTCGATTATTATGACCCTGAACGCGGCACACGCTTTAGTACTTATGCGGCCTGGTGGATAAAACAGAGCATCAAGCGAGCACTTCTGACAAACATTCAGCCGGTACATATCCCTACATATATGGTTGCCTTGATAAATCACTGGCGTCGCATGGCGGCAGAACTGGAAAATAAACTCGGCAGGCCGCCGGAAATTAAAGAAATGGCTGATGCCATGCAGCTTCCGCAGCGGAAATCAAAAATCATAAATGACATCGTCGAAATTCTCGGCTCAATAAGGGACACCGCCGGCGGCGATGGTGCTGATGAAGGCCAAATGATTGAGGCAAGTCTGCCCACTCAAAGTACTGCCAGGCCGGAAGATTCCTTAATTGAAGATGAGGAAAAAGCAAAGGCACTGAAAATGCTTGGCCAAATCGACCCCCGTGAGGCGGAAATTATGAAGCTGCATTATGGTCTTGACGGGAACAAGCCGCTCAACTTGAAGGAAATCGGCGAGAAGCTGGACCTGACGAGGGAGAGAATCCGCCAGCTTCAGCATAGTGCGCTCACTAAGCTCTACGAATGTATGGAACAGGATTAACACAGGGTGCACCTGCCGTATAAAAAAGTTATGTCGTTATCGGTTAGCCCCGAACCCCGCTTCGGGGTCTTGTTGATTTATGTCGGCGGGTACATCAAAACTGTCTTACTCAATTTCCTGCCTCGGTGTCCACAAAATACTCTTTAGTTCCGCAATTTTGAACTTTGCACTTTTAATTTTGAATTTCTTTCAAACTGTCTTCCTCAACATCATTTATCAATCAAAACGTCCCCCGCCACCAGTTGTCTGCCCCCGTCATTTCGAACGAATGTGAGAAATCTGCTTAAACAGTGGCGGCCTATGCCGCCTACCTCATCTCCGAAGACACGATATAGACTGCCTGCGTATGTTGTGTATCTGGAAAAAGGCATGGTGAAATATTTACGAGGGAGAGTATTTGTTTAAAATAGCTTCAAAAAAAGCTTTTATAGTTTTTTCATACAATTTCCAGAGGAAAGCTTTTATTTTCTTCCAGCATTTGGCGAGAGTAGTATTCTGTTTTGTTTCCGCAGCTGCTTGTGTTGTGTCCCCCACCTTGCCGCTTTCCGTTCCTTTGGCTTCTTTTACGCAATAACGCAAGTCTCCCACCAAAAGTTCTATGTCTCTCCTTAACTCATACATCCCTGAGTAAGGTATCGCTGGATGAGATGGGGGATTACATGGGTTGTGGGAGCATTTGGCTACAATCTCCTCAATCTTCTTGTTTATGTCGGAGTGTCGCGATTCGACCTTGTCCGTAAAGTTAGGTATATGACAGGTTAAAAACCGTTTTATTTTGGGAAATAAGTCAGCCACGATTATAACCTCAATATAATGCCATATTAGCGGAAAATAGCTTAAAAGGCAATCCTTATACTTGTTTTTCTTTGCTTTAAAGCAGAATAGCCGTTATAATAATATCTGCTTTGCGGGGTGTGGCATTTACCCCAGCGGCAAGAAGAAGAGGTATAGAGAAGAGGGTGTCAATTCTCATATTTCTCCAAATAGCGGTGCATTTCCGCGTAATGGATCCGGTGCAGATATTGTGACAATTTTTTAGGAGAGTGAGTGATGAAAAGTTTTAACCATAAAGTCGTTATTTTAACTGTCCTTATTTTATCGGCTGCTTCTTTTGCTGGTACGTACAACGGGGGTGGCGGAGGGGTAGGCAACCCATACCGAATCAGCAATATTGGTAACTGGCAGGAGCTGATGACCACCACTGCCGACTGGGGCAGTTCCTTTATCCTGATGGCGGATGTCAATCTGGCGGGGGTAACCCTGACGCCGGTTGGGAATGGCAGTACGCAATTTACCGGCGTTTTTGATGGTAATGGCCATATCATCCGTAATATAGAAATCAACACCCCCGGCAGTAGTTATGTCGGTCTTTTCGGATATGTTAATGGCGGGCAGATCAAGAGCCTGGGTGTGGAGGAAGCCAACATTCAGGGACGCAATTATGTCGGCGGTTTGGTGGGAAATCAAAATGCCGGCACAATCAACGCCTGTTACGCCACAAGTACCGTCAGCGGAAGTGGTGATTTGGTTGGCGGTCTGGTGGGATGTAATGCCGGTACGATTACCACCTGTTACGCCACGGGCAATGTGACAGCCACAAGCATTTGTGTCGGCGGTCTGTGCGGGTGGAATCTTGGCACAATCAACGACTGTTATGCCATGGGCACCATCAGCGGAGCTTCTGAGGTCGGCGGTCTGGTGGGGGACAATTTGGGTTCAATTATCACCTGTTACGCTATGGGCAATGTGACAGGTGTAGGCGTTAATGTCGGCGGTCTGGTGGGGTATAACTATCAGGGCAAAGTCATCCATTGTTATTCGGCCGGTAAGCCCACATGCCCCTCCTCCTCTGTCGGCGGCTTATGCGGCGAGGTGGATACCGGTGGAATGTATGAAGACACAGGGAATTTCTGGGATACCGACACGTCAGAAATTTCGACCAGCGCGATGGGAACCGGCAAAACGACTGTCCTGATGCAGACACTTTCGACGTTTACCGGTGCCGGGTGGGATTTTTCAACCACCGATGGCGAAGACGCCGATTGGCATTTACCTCCGTCCAGCTATCCGCGTTTAGCGTGGGAAAATTTACCACCGCCTTTCGGCTATTCCGGCGGCGAAGGTACGGTGACGAACCCGTACAAAATCGCCTCCGTCCTCGACTGGCAAACGCTGATGGCCACGCCCGGCGACTGGTCGAGTTGTTTTATCATGACGGCAGATATCAGTCTGGCCGGCAAGACTGTGACGCCGGTGGGTAATGACAGTACACAATTTACCGGCGTTTTTGATGGTAATGGTCATATCATCCGTAATATAGAAATCAACACCCCCGGCAGTGATTATGTCGGTCTTTTCGGATATGTCTTCAGCGGCCAAATCAAGAACCTGGGTGTGGAGGAAGCCAGCATTTGGGGAAACTATTATGTCGGCGGTCTGGTGGGGGGCAATGATTGGGGTACGATAACGGACTGTTACGCCACGGGCGCCGTCAGCGGAATTAGTGATGTCGGCGGTCTGGTGGGGGGGAATTTTCAAGGCAAAGTCATCCATTGTTATTCAACCGGTAAGCCAACAGGCTCATCCTTTGCTGGCGGCTTATGCGGCTTGGCAGATAGCGGCGGAGCGTATGAGGACACAGGGAATTTCTGGGATACCGACACGTCGGAAATTTCGACCAGCGCGATGGGAACCGGCAAAACGACTGTCCTGATGCAGATGCTTTCGACCTTTACCGGCGCCGGATGGGATTTTTCAACAACCGATGGCGACGACGCCGATTGGCGAATGCCTCCGTCCAGCTATCCGCGTCTGGCGTGGGAAAATTTACCTCCACTTTTTGGCTATTCCGGCGGGTCGGGTACAACGACAGCCCCCTATCAAATCGCAACGACCCTTGACTGGCAAACGCTGATGGCAACGCCCGGCGACTGGTCGAGTTGTTTTATCATGACGGCGGATATCGATATGGACGAGCAGACTATGATGCCGGTGGGTAATTACAGTACACCATTTACCAGCATTTTTGATGGTACTGGCCATATAATCCGTCATGTAGAAATCAACACTCCCGACAGTGATTTTGTCGGTCTTTTCGGATATGTCAACACCGGTGGCCAGGTAAAGAACCTGGGTGTGAAGGAAGCCACCGTTCAGGGACGCCATTATGTCGGCGGTCTGGTGGGGTTTGATGCCGGTACTATTACCACCTGTTCTGCCACGGGCCATGTGACAGGCACAGGCAGTTATGTCGGCGGGCTGGTGGGGTATCAATATGCCGGTACGATTGCCACATGTTCCACCACGGGCACCGTCAGCGGAAATTATGATGTCGGCGGTCTGGTGGGTAACAATTTTGGGGGTACGATAACGGACAGTTACGCCACGGACATCGTCAGTGGTGTCAATTACATTGGCGGTCTGATGGGGTATAACTATCAGGGTAAAGTCATCCGTTGTTATTCGACCGGTAAGCCCACAGGCTCATTCTCCTCTGTCGGCGGCTTATGTGGCGAGGTGGATACCGGCGGAGCGTATGAGGACACAGGGAATTTCTGGGATACCGACGCGTCGGAAATTTCGACCAGCGCGATGGGAACCGGCAAAACAACTGACCTGATGCAGATGCTTTCGACCTTTACCGTTGCCGGGTGGGACTTTACGAATATATGGGCCATCTGTGAAGGGACGAATTATCCACGGTTGAGATGGCAAATATTTGCGGCGGATTGGGTATGTCCAAATGGCGTCAATATCGAAGACCTTAGTTACTTTGTCCAGCGATGGCTTGAAAGCGACTGTGCGTCATCTAATAACTACTGCGGCGGAGCAGATATGAATAAATCCGGTGTCGTTGATATGAAGGACTTTGCACTATTCGCTTCATACTGGCTCGAAGGTGTTACGCCGTAGTTCCCGAACCTGCCACGCTTTTGCTGCTCGGCCTCGGTGCGGTGATGGTAAGGAGGAAAAAGTAAAATTATTTGTGGCTTTAATCGATAAGAGATTACAGTTATGAACCGAAAACAGATTATTTCAATGCGGTGTGGGATAGCTTTTGTTGTGTTTTTTGGTTTAGTCGCTATACACGACTTGAAATATTGTTATGGTTATACTTGTGTCGTTTTGATGGGCTTTGGTCTTGATGTGTTTCTTGTGGCTCTTGTGACTTTTGGCCTGATTTACAGCTTCAGAGATAAAATTTTGGTGAAACCACCCGAAAAAAAAGAGCAAGATAAATAAACTATTGACGCTCCTACTGCTCGGCCTCGGTGCGGTAATGTTGAGAAAAAGATGCAGATATTAATAATTGAATTAAAAGGCTTGATTGCGTAGCCGAGCGTTTAGTTCGCCAGAGACGGATAAATATGGGAAATGTAAGTCAATATTACAGGAGTAGGATGTTATGAAAAGCAATACAAGGGGTTTAAGATGTTTCGCGGTTTTAACGGTGGTTCTTGTCTGTCTTGCCGTACAGACTGTATTCACTTTGCCTGCTTATGGTCATCAAATCATTGGCTGGGGGTACAATTTTTATGGTCAGGCAACGCCTCCTGATGGGAACGATTTCATCGCCGTTTCCGCAGGCGCGTATCACAGTCTTGCCCTGAAGTCCGACGGCCGCATCGTCGGCTGGGGGGCCAATTGGGATAGTATGGCGACGCCTCCTGCGGATAATAATAATTTTGTCGCCGTTTCCGCAGGCAAGTATCATAGTCTTGCCCTGAAATCCGACGGGAGTATCGTCGGCTGGGGAAACAATAACTTTGGTCAGGCAACGCCTCCGGCAGGGAATAATTTCATAGCCGTTGCCGCAAGCCTGTATCATAGTCTTGCCCTGAAGTCAGACGGCACCATCGTCGGCTGGGGAGATAATAGCGAAGGTGCGGCGATGCCTCCTGCGGATAATAATAATTTTGACGCTGTTGCCACAGGCACGTATTATAATATTGCCCTGAACTCCGACGGCAGTATCGTAGGCTGGGGAAACAGTGGCTATGGTGCGAAGACGCCTCCTGCGGATAATAATAATTTTATTGCCATTGCCGCAGACGAGTGGCATAGTATTGCCCTGAACTCCGACGGCCGTATCGCCTGCTGGGGGCAAGATAGCTTTGGTCAGGCAACGCCTCCTGCGGACAATAACAATTTCATCGCCGTTTCCGCAGGCGCGTTTCACAATCTTGCCCTGAAGTCCGACGGCCGTATCGTCGGCTGGGGGTACAATGAATATGGTCAGTCGACGCCTCCTGCAGATAATAATAATTTTGTCGCCGTTTCCGCAGGCCAATACCATAATCTTGCCCTTAAGTCTGTTCCCTGTCAATTTTTGCTTGCCGGTGATCTGAACGATGACTGCAAGGTGGATTTTTCTGATTTTTCACGTATGGCTGAGAACTGGTTAATCGACTGCCAGACGAATCCTTCTAATCCCGCCTGTGTGCCTAAATAAAAAGGAAATCTGTGGACATCATACCCGGGAAAACTCGTCGGGGCGTTCGCCGCGGTGCGACCGCGTCGCAATGGGAAGCCCGCCGCAGTCTGAAAGGAATGTAACTTTTTATTGGAACGAATTGTAAAATGGCAAGATTTCCAAGAACAGAACCAGAAATAATTGCATTGGCCCAGGCAATGGTTTCAGGACTTACCCGCCACGTTTTTACTGCTCGGCCTCGGTGCGGTACTTTTGAGAAGAAAACGCTAAAAATCTTGCATTTAAGATAAAAAATGTGTTATCCTGTTAAAGTTCGAAGGCGTGGCTGCATAGCCGCGCGTTTAATACCTGTGGCAGAGATATGGGAAATGTCAGTTCATATTCGATTTCCCCAAAAAGTTCATTGCTTTTGCCCTGCTTGGTGCTTACAATCCGGGGATATTTATTATAGACAGGCTGTAATAATACTGAAAATGCTTTATTTGCCATGAAATCTGGCACAGCATGACAGATTTGGTAAAAGTACTGAAAGGAAATTTTCATGGGAAGACGTATAGATAGATTCAATAGAAGACGAGAAAAACAACTTAAAACGCGTGCGGCCAATTCCCGTCGTAAGTCAAGAGAGCGTGCACGCAAAGCCGCAGCAATTGCCCCTCAACTTGGCTGAAATTGCCACTATTTGGGATAAATTACTTCGTGTCTTGGAGGCTTGGTGGTGAAAAATCTTTTCTTAAACTAAAAACCCTCTGTGGGATCGGCGTTCTCGGCGGTTAAAAATCCCTTTCTTATCTTCCCCATTTTAACATGCTTAACTCAGGTATGCTTTTTTTAACGACCGTGTAAAAAAGCTATCTTTTTTTGTAAGAAAGTGTAAAAAAGTGTTCATTTTTCGTCAAAAAGTGTCAAAAAATGCTCAATTCGTGTCAGTTTTTGTCACTTTTTGCACGCCCCAAAATTTGCCTTAACCCCTTTATTGACAAGGACTAAACGCAATTTAATACCAAAATATTACCCAATTTAACAATCTGAAATTGGCAATTGGAAATTGGAATTTGGCAATCTCGTAACTCCGCCAAAGAAAGACGGATTATGTTTTTCACTGTTCCGGCTTTTTCAACTCTTCAATTTTCGGAAGGTCTTTAAGTGCATTCAGGCCAAAGACTTCGAGAAACTTTTTCGTCGTGCCGTAAAGCATCGGCCTGCCCAAAACCTCCGCTCTGCCGACGATTTTAACCAGCCCCTTATACATCAAGCTGCGTAGCACCTCCCCAGCCGCCACACCTCTTATAGATTCTATATCCGCCCGGATTATCGGCTGTTTATAAGCGATTATCGCAAGCGTCTCCAGCGCCGCCGGGCTGAGCTTACTGTCGTCCCTCGCTCGTAACAGCTTTTTCAGCCAGTGGTTATACAAACCTAGAGTCATCAACTGGTATCCGCCTGCAATCTGCTCAATCCGAAATGCGTTGTTGCCGGCCTGGTATTTATCGTTTAAATTTTTGATATGCTCTTTAACCTGCTTTGTGCCGGTCTCGATGATTTTTGCAAGCCGTTCTGCCGATATCGGCTCATCGGTTGCAAACAGAACCGCCTCCGCCACCGATTCGGCCGTCACGTCGGCAGGTGGGTTCTGCATAGTATCCTCTGCCTGCCCCACAGGGGCCTGCCCCTCGGCAGCCGTTTCAGTTGCCTCCTGCGGAATTTCATCCTGCAGCTCAACCTCTTGCTCAATATCCAAAAAGTCTTCGTCTATAACCTCACCCTTAATTTCCTCATCGGGTTCGGCCTGTTCATGGCGGACTGTCTGCTCTTCCATATTCTGATTTCCCTGCTGTTCTTCTGTCATATTTTTTTCCATCTAAATGGGTCTGCATCTTTTCTGCTTATCTTAATTGTTACATCTTTTGCCTGCTTTTGCAATTGTCTGGCGAATTTTTTTAATGCAAACCGCTCTGAAACGGTATGACTCAGACAAATACAGGTCAGCCCAGCCTCCTGCGCCGCAAGCGCCTGGTGGTGCTTCAACTCGCCTGTAAGATACAAATCTGCCTTTGCAGCAATGACGAGATTGAGTATTTTACCGCACGAGCCGGCACAAACCGCTGCGGTTTTGACCATGCACTTTTCTTTTCCGATAATCCCAAAGGCCTGCGCCCCCGTGTATTTTTTTATCCGCTGGATTATTTGCTTAAGAGCGGTCGGCTTTTCGAGTTTGCCGATTCTGCCAAGCCCCAGCTTGTCTGCCGGATTATAAAGCTTAAAGCAGTCAAAGGCCGGCTCCTCATAAGGATGCGATTCTCTCATCGCCGCAACAACGGCCTGGAGTTTTTCAGCAGGCACGATTGTTTCAAATCGTATCTCGTCCACCTTTTCAAATTTACCCTTTTTCCCGATAGCCGGCCTTGCGCCTTCGAGCGGCCGAAATGTCCCCGTCCCCTGCACCTGAAAACCGCAATTGCTGTAATTGCCGATAGCCCCTGCCCCCGCCGCAAAGACCGCATTTGATACCTTCGCCGCCGATGCAATCGGCACAAAGACAACCAGCTTGTAATTGTCGCCCGCCGGGTTATCAACATAGTCGCCTAACGGCTGAGGGTCTGCGATGCCGACAATCTCCGCAAGCCCATCGTTTACCCCGCCCTTCAACGCATCCAGTGCCGTATGTATGGAAAAGACCGCAATATCGGAATTAATCAATTCGTAAACGACCTCCGTTGGGCCCTTTGGCGTGATTTTCTTTAATCCGTCCCATATAACAGGATGATAACTTACAATCAAATCGGTCTTTGACCTCTTCGCCTCAGCAAGAACCTCTTTGGTAATGTCGATAGTCAGCAGAATATGTTTGACGTTCCGGCCGGCATCCCCGATGAGCAATCCAACATTGTCCCAGCTTTGCGCAAGTTTCAGCGGAACGATTTTTTCAATCGCAATCGCAATATCCCTTACCTTCATAGTTACCTCCGTGTTCTATTTTACTTTCGACACCTGCTCCTGACAAACTCATCGAAATAATTCATCAGTTTCATAGTTACAGGCCCCGGCGAACCCTCGCCGACAGTGTGCTTTTCAACACTGTTTATCGGCATAACCTGCATAATTACATTCGTTAGAAAAACCTCCTCGGCGCCGAGCAAATCATCGATTGACAAATCCTTTTCAACAAGCTCGATCGAATTTGCAGCGGCGATTTCGCAGACCGTCTTTCTGGCTATACCGGGCAGAACCGGCGTACTGACTGCTGGCGTAAAGAGCTTCGAGTCCCTGACTAAAAAAATATTGCTAACGCATCCTTCTGCCAGCCAACCGTCAAGGGTAAACCACAATGCCTCAGCAGCACCTTTTTGATGTGCCTGGTTTAGCCCCATTATACGCGAAAAATAGTTTATCGTTTTATTGCCGTAAATCGGGTCGCTCGTATTTTGCCTGAACGGACACAAAACGACCATGACACCTTTTTTGTAATATTGTGCCGGGTAAGGCTGAAAGTCCGTTGCGGTAATGAGCAATGTTGACCTGCGTTCTCCCTGCCCCTTAGGGGCATGCTCTCGCATCGAACCGTTTGTTATGGTCAACCGAAGCCGTGCATCAGTCAGATTATTTGCCGCAAGGGTTTGATAAACGGCATCGGTAATAAATTTTTTGTCGCAGGAAATGTTTATCGACAACACACCTGCACCTTTAAATAATCTTTCGAGATGGTCTTCAAGCCGGAACACTACTGCGTTACAGCTCCTCATCGTTTCAAACAGCCCCGCGCCGTATAAAAAACCGCTGTCGTTAGCTGATATAAAAGCCTTGTCGGCGTCAACTAAACAATCATTTAAAAAAACTTTTTCCATTATCCACTCCACGCTGTACGCTATTTATCCCTGCCAACAAAGCTCTTGCTTTCGTCAGCGTTTCCTGCCATTCCGCCTGTGCATCTGAATCAGCGACAATTCCTCCGCCGGTCTGGATAAAGGCCTTTTTGCCGGCGATAATAATCGTTCGTATGGCTATATTCAAGCAAACACTTCCATCAATGCCTATAAAGCCGATTGAGCCGGTATAAACACCTCTTGCCGTTGGCTCGGTCTGGTCGATAATCTCCATCGCACGAATCTTAGGGGCACCCGTAATCGAGCCGCCGGGAAACATCGCCTTTAGAATATCGCAGAATGTAATTTCTTCGCGAAGCTGTCCCTCGACCGTCGCAACGGCATGAAAGACCGTCGGGTAAGTCTCAATCGTTCGCTGCTGAACCACCTTGATTGTGCCGTATTTGCAAATCCTGCCCAGGTCGTTACGCTCAAGGTCGATTATCATATTCAGCTCGGCTTGTTCTTTTTCGCTATGAAGCAGCTCATTGAAGTTTTTC
>JAPLMV010000250.1 GCA_026386835.1 Planctomycetota bacterium
CTGTGCCGGTTACGATAACCGCCCAGGAAAAGGCGGAATTTTTGCGTGACTTGAATCAGATCAACTTCGAGGGGGACTGCCAATTTACGATGATTCGCCAGGATGGCGGCACGGAGCAGAAATACACGCTTTCAGCGCAGAAGATTACGGTAAATTTAGCCACCGCCAAAGGCAAGCCATCATCTGATTTGACACCTGGAATAGAACATCTGACGGCGATGGGGGGCGTGGTTCAGCTTGCATCGGTAAAACAGGCTGGTGATAAAATACTTGGTTTTACGAAACTAAGATGCCTTCAGTTTGATTATGATGCCCAGCGGCAATTATTCATAGCAAGCAAGGGACTGATTGCCATCGACAATTCCAAGGTTGCCGAGACTGGTGGTGATGCGGGCAAGTTCAGTCTGCAAAAGCCTTGTTACGCTTTTTTACGGGATTTTGATACGATGGAGTATTCATTAAAGACGAATAAAATCACCGCCAACGCCGAGCCGAACGGAATATTGCTTATCGATTATATTCCTATTGTGGGCGGCAAAGAGGGGCCATCGGTTAAGGCATCAGCAGGCAATATAGAAGCCAGTCTTGCAAGGACCGAGATGGGCCAATCGAAACTTTTGAAGCTCAATGCTATCGACGGCGTTACCTATGAGGAGGAGAACAAGAATTCTTCCGCAAACAAAAGAAATGCAGTTCAGTTTGTCGGCAGCCAGTTTGTTTACGATGCCAACGAATCAAAGATTAGGGCATGGGGCAGCGAGTCTCAGCCGTGCCTTATGAATAATGTTCTGGCCGACGGAATTGATTACGATTTAAAAACAAGCAGAGTCAAAATCGGGAAAATCGTCGGCGGGTCATTGCAGTTTCAGTAAGATGCCTGACATCGAAAATAAGTTTTATCAACAGCAAAGCTTATGCAGGTCGGTAATATTCAATTCACTGAGGTGGGAGACAGTTTTTTCAGCCATGGCAAGCTGCTCGGCAGTATAGGAATTTGTTATTGCGATTGAGTGCATTCCTGCGGCGTTGGCGGCTTCGAGGCCCCAATGCGAGTCTTCGATAACAACGCACTGGTTGGAATGAATCAGGTCTCGTTTTTTCTCGTTAAGTTTTTTGAGTGTCAGGGAAAATCCTTGCGGGTCTGGCTTGCCTCTTGTGACTTGTTCAGCCGAGACTATATCCTCAAAGAAAGAACGCAGGTGTGCCTGTTCAAGTATCAGTTCGATTTCAGAAAGGACTGCGCCGGAACAGATTGCCATTGGGATATTGTTCTGCTTGAGCATTGTCAGGAATTCCGGGACACCGTCAATTATGCTGCCTTGTGATTTTGCGAGTTTTTCAAATATTTTGGTTTTCTGGCGGAGGAGCTGCCTGGTGTTTTCGCCGTCAAGTATGAGAAGGCCTTTATCGGAAAATGCCTTAAAGAAGTCGAAATCGCTCAGGCCGAGGTAATCTGTGTAATAATCCTTTTTTGTTATCAGGATTTTATATTTGGCAAGTACCTGGTTATAGGCGTAAAAGTGCAGAATTTCCGAATCGGTTATAACGCCGTCAAAATCAAAAATCACCGCTCGAAGCATGAAACCAGGTCCTTTTTTATTCTACTGGTACCGGCCCTACAAGAGCAGGGTAATCGGCAAATGTTGATTTGTCGCCGGTCTGAATCAGTTTTGCAAGGGCAGCTATTTTCATCGCATTTTTGGTTATGAATCTGCGGGCAACCATGGCCTTGCGTTCTTTTATGGAAATTGTGTTGTTGCCCCTGCTGTCATCGGCGGCCTGGACTTTCATATCGACTTTAGTCGAGGCCTGCGAGCAAAACAGATGCCCGTTAATCAAATCAATAGCGATATCGACCAGTGCTCTGCCGTAAAGGTCCATATATTCGTTTCCGTGGGCTTTTGCAAAAGATATGGAGCTTTTCAATAGTTCCATTCCCTGTTCGAGTGTTTCGAGCAAGTCTTTTAACTGCGGGTCATAGCCTTGCTGTGCAAGCTCTGTGATGAATTTTTCAGCGGTTCCGCTGCAAACACCTCGGACGGCTGCGACGACCTGCAATTGGCTTGTGCCTTCGTAAATGGTTGTGATTCTTGCATCGCGTGCGTGCCTTTCGCAGGCGTAATCTCTCATATATCCGCTGCCGCCAAGTACCTGAATAGCATTATAGGCAACTGTGTTGCACATTTCGGAGCAGTAGTATTTGCTCATTGGAGTGAGCATTGATGCGTATCTATCGTATTTTCTGGCCTCGTTCTTTATTTGTTTGAATTTTTCTTTGTCCTGCGGCGGATTGAATTCAAGTTTTCTTTCGCAGCCGAGGAAAATATCGACCACCCGTGAGGTTTCGTAAAGAAGTGCTCTTCCGGCTTCGATGGAAATTTTCATGTCGATTAACATATCCCGGACTGCGGGCAGTTTTTCGATAGCCAGGCCGAACTGCTTTCTGCTGGCTGCGTAATCGCGTGCGATGCGAAAGGCGGCTTCTGCAATACCCATAGACTGGCCTGCAATACCTATGCGTGCGCCATTCATCAGACTCATAACATAGGTTATAAGACCTCTCTGTCGTTCTCCGATAAGCTGACATGGGGTGTTGTCGAAGAATATTTCGCAGGTAGGCGAGCCGTGGATTCCGAGTTTGTCTTCGAGCCGGCGGATGTGGATTGTCGGGCCTCTGTCGCAGACAAATAAACTCAGGCCAAGTCCACCTGAGCGGTCCGGTTCGCTGCGTGCCAGAACCAGCAGGACTTCACCGCAGCCGTTGGTGATGAATCTTTTTACACCGTGGAGGAACCAGTTGCCGTTCTGGTCCTTGAAGGAGCGGAGTTTAATTGCCTGGAGGTCGGAGCCGGCATCAGGCTCTGTCAGTACCATTGCTCCTGTTACTTTGCCGGCACAGAAGTCGTGGAGATATTTTTGTTTGATTTCTTCACAGGCGAAGGCGTTGATAGTTTCGGCGATTCCCTGCAGGCCGAATATGTTCATAAGCGAGGCGTCTGCGCGGGAGACGATTTCGATGGCCATTGAATAAACGAGGTTTGGGAAATTCAGGCCGCCGAATCTGTGCGGGAGAGTAAAGCCCATTACGTCGGCTTTGGCGAGTTTATCCATTGCTTCGGCGATTCCCTGTGCGTAGGTTACTGAGCCGTCTGCGTTGAGTTTATTGCCCTGCCTGTCGACGCTTTCTGCACGTGGTGCGATGAAATCGCCGCTCAACTGTCCGACGGAATCCAGTGTCATCTCATAATTTTTTATGGCCTCGTCCTCATCGGCTGGTGCATAATCAAATTGTGCTGCGAATTTGAAGTTTTCCTCGCATATTGCCGACAGGTTCGCCATGTTAATGTGCCTGAACAAAAATTGAATATCGTCGTTATCGGTGTAGAAATTTGCCATAAAACTGTCCTGTTTTTATTTTCTGGCGTTTGTTATTTAATACTTTTTTCTTTAATTGCCTTAATCATTTTCGGGACAACAATATTGAGGTCTCCGACTATTTTGTAATGTGCTGACTGGAAAATAGGAGCATCTGGGTCGTTATTGATAGCAATGATTTTCTGGCTCTGAGCCATTCCTGACTGGTGCTGGATTGCGCCGCTTATACCGACCGCGATGTAGAGACTTGGCCTGACGGTTGTTCCTGTCTGGCCGACCTGATGGTCATGGTCGATAAAGCCAAGGTCAACAGCGGCTCTTGTGGCGGCAGGTGCGGCACCAAGGCAATTGGCCAAATCCCAGATGAGTTTGAAATTGTCTTTGCTGCCTACGCCTGCGCCGCCGGCAACGATTACTCTTGCTGCCTTGAGGTCAACCTTTTTTGGGCGTTTATGCTCCTCGATAATCTCCAGAGGCAAATCAAGCTGTGAGACCTGGGTATTTTCTTTTATGACCTGGCCTTTTCGTTTCACATCTGGTTCCGGCATCGGCATCACGCCTTCACGGACGGTGGCCATTTGCGGCCAGCGGTCATAATTTATGATTGTGGCGATGATGTTTCCGCCGAAAGCAGGCCTGACCTGAAAGAGCAGGTTTTCGTAAACCTGATTTGTCTTTGGTATTTCATGGCTGCCTATCTGCAGGTCGGTGCAGTCTGCGGTGAGTCCTGCCTTTGCGGCGCTTGCGACCCGTGGAGCGAGGTCTCGTCCTGCGACAGTTGCACCATAGAGCATAATCTGGGGCTGATATTTATGAATCAAATCGTAAATGACCTTTGCGTAACTGTTTGTCTGGTATTGCATAAGCAACGGATTCTCGACAAGATATATCCTGTCAGCGCCGTATTGTATCAGTTTTGTTGTAAGGCCATTGACGTTGTCGCCGAGGAGTACGGCGGCCAGTTTTACGCCGAGGGTATCAGCCAGCCTGCGAGCCTTGCTCATAAGTTCGAGCGGTGTTTCTTCCAGTTTGCTGTTATGCTGCTCCGCAAAAACCCAAACCTCGCCTTTTTTATTAACATCAATCATAATTTGTTTCTCGTGGCTCGTGTTTCGTATCTCGTATTTGGAACCTCTTTACACAGGAGAATAACAAAGATACATTTCTTAGTTTTACCTTTTTATTTATGCAATTGTTTTGTCTTTAAGCAGTTCGTGAATCAAATTGGAGATGCCTGAGTCGGTGGGCTCGACGTTTTTGCTTTCTTTGGCGGCAAGGACAACGCTCTGGATTCGATGCACCTTTGTTGGTGAGCCGCTTCTGCCGCACCAGTTTAAGTCGGCCTCGATGAAATCCAGATTCCACTGTTTAATAAGCAAACCCTTTTGCTTCAGCAGGCCGCATCGCTGTTCAGTAAGTCCTTTTATTGTTGCCGAATCGGCGGCAGGATTGATTGTCTTGATTTGCTGTTCGACCTCGGCGGCGGTGAATGCGTTTTTATATTTCATCATTTTTTTGGCAGCGGCAACCCGCGGCTCATTTGCCTGGCCTGTAACGGTCACAAGTACCGGCAGTTTGGCCTTTACCTTTTGCCAGCCGTTACCGATATTGCGGCG
>JAPLMV010000139.1 GCA_026386835.1 Planctomycetota bacterium
ATAAGTTTGATTTTGCAGGTAAATATATAAATAGCGGATAGGAATTGAAAATGTCCAGGAATTTTGTTTTGCTGCTTTGTGCAATTGTGTTAACGGCTGTAATCGTTACCGGCTGTGCGCCGCAGATGCAAAAACCTCTGCCCGTCTGTGCGGGTAAGCAGTCTGCCGGCGAATCCCTGTTGTTTCTAAAATCCAATTCACAAAATACGGTACCGTTCAAGGCTGTCGGCCAGTGCCTTGCCAGCTTTAATATCGATGAAAAAAAGTACAACAACGAAAACTTCCCCATTAAATTATGGGTTGAGCCGCCCGACCAGCTCCGCCTGCAGGGCGACATATTCTTCAACGCTCGCGGCATCGACCTCGGCTCAAATCCGGCAGAATTCTGGCTCTCAATAAAACCCCAGGTCGGCTGTTACTGGTGGGGCTTATGGAACGACCAGGGTTTTGCCGGCAGACTCTTAATCGACCCTAAAATGGTACTCGATGCCGCCGGTATCGTTGACGACAATAATGTACAGAACTGGTCTTTATCGAACGATGGCCCCTTTGATATCCTTACCGCACAAAATCACACCGGTGCCGTAATAAAAAAAGTATATGTATACAGTTGCGATTACCGTGTTTCCAAAGTCCAGTATTTCGATGCTGATGGGCTTTTGGCCGCAGTTGTCGAACTTGACGGCTACAGGGAAATATCCAAAGACTTTTTCGTGCCCTCTGTTATAAAAATCGCCAATATGAATAACGAAAAAATTACGGCTTCGTTCGAAATTACGCTGGACACTATAAGACCGATACAGTTTACAGGGCAGCAGGAAAATATTTTATTCAACCGACCAGAACCAAAAGGTTTTAAAAGTGTGTTAAAAATTATCGATGGCAGATTACTCCGGCAGCAATAAGGAATAATGGTAATTATGAGCAGGATAAATCTAAAAGACAGAATTAATCAGGGTCTGTTTCTTCTCGATGGTGCAATGGGTACGCAATTATTTGCACGCGGTCTCGATGTCGGCAAATGCAACGATTACCTGAATATCGAAGCCCCCGATAAGGTTCTCGATGTTCATCGTGCTTATATTCAGGCCGGCTCGGATGCTGTTCTCACAAATACCTTCGGAGCCAACAAATTCACCCTGGGTCGGCACGGCCTTGGCGAAATGGTCGAAAAAATAAATCTCGCAGGCGCTAAAATAGCACGCAAAGCCGCCGGCAAAGAAAAATACGTTCTCGGCGACATCGGCCCGAGCGGCGATTTTCTTGAGCCGCTGGGGACATTGAAACCTGATGACCTTAAAGATGCCTTTGCCCAGCAGGCAAAAGCCCTCTTGAAAGGCGGGGTGGACGGCTTCATAATCGAGACAATGACCGCCATTGATGAGATAATAGTTGCCGTTGAGGCTGTCAAGTCGGTTACCGCTCTGCCAGTTTTTGCCTCAATGTCCTTTGGGCGAGCCGGCGATAGCTTCAGAACTATGATGGGCGTCGATATCGAAACCGCCTTTGCAATGCCGGGCTGCCGGAGTTGGTTGACGGCGGGACGGTTTATAAAGTATCTCCGAATGATTTTGCACTTGCCGCACAGAGAATTTTTTTGGCTGGCGTAAAAATTATCGGCGGCTGCTGCGGAACAAGCCCGGAGCATATCGAAGCCGTGGCCAAGACATTAAAAATATAAAAATCGTAACCAAAAATGAAACATGCCCTTTTGATGCTGCTTGCTGTTTTTGCATTTTTGCCGGCTGGGTGCTCTAAACCCATCGCCTATGTCTCATTGCCGTATCGTCCTGTTTCGGAGCCGCTGATTCAACAGTATGTTGCCGGTACATCTGTGGAAAACAGGGCGATAGAATACATGGTGCTTGGAAACGGCAATGACGTAATCCTGATACTTGCTGCGATTCATGGCAGCGAACAAGCCGGAATACCCCTTGTCCTGCAATTGAGTAAATATCTTCAGGAAAATCCCGGCCTGCTTGATGGCCACAAAGTCGTTCTCGTGCCTATCGCCAATCCGGATGGTGTCGTGCATAACTACCGTTTCAATGCCCGCGGCGTTGACCTCAACCGCAACTTCTTTGCTGCTGACATAGACGAAACTGAATCGGCAGAGAATGCGGTTTTCGCTGAGCCGGAAAATAGTGCCCTCGAAAAAATTATTCGTCAATACAAACCGTGCCGCATCGTTACCATTCATCAGCCGCTTGCCTGTATCGACTACGACGGCCCCGGCGAGCTGATTGCCGCCGCTATGGCCGAGCATTGTCCATTGCCTGTCCGCAAACTCGGCGCAAGACCCGCATCGCTCGGCTCATTCGCAGGCGTGATTCTCGATATTCCCATCATCACAGTTGAACTGACCGAAGAGGACAGTCTGCTAAGTCCTGCCGCTCTCTGGAATCTTTACGGCCGCACACTTCTTGCCGCAATTGTGTATCCCGACAGATTGTAATGACTGAAACCTTTATGTTTTTTAAAGTTTCTGAAAACCCAGCTGTAAGTTGTATATTTACCAGCATTTGCAAAGAATGCCGTGCATCTCACCTTTGGGGGACTTTTTTTGAAGGAAAGTACTTGGCCATATTTAGTTCCTATAAAAAGTTGATTAACGAGCTAATAGTAGCGTTTCGAGGAGTCTTTCTCAAAACGGGTAATCGCGTGTGCATTATTCTTGACAAGTGCATTCTAAAACATAGAATAACATATATTCTTTGAAAGTGGACAAAATCGGAGACATCCCATTATGTTGCCGTACAAAGCGGAGATATTTTCAGAGCACGAATGGAGCGGATTGGTCGAGGATATGAGTTTTTCCCTGCGAGAAGGCCAAATAGTTCAGTGTCTTTTCATCGGTCAATCTGATAAACAAATCGCTGACAAGTTACAAATAGGTATCCCGACAGTTCGTACACATCTGGAGCGGTTATTTAGAAAACTTAACGTCAATGACCACCAGGAACTTATCTTAAATATATTTTGCCACTTCCGAAACGGCTGCCGGAAACTGGGCTGTCCTCGCCAGCAATGACATCAAAATTGACGACTTGACAAAAATTGCCAGTTCTATATGCTACCGGGTTATCGTGTGGCGCTTATGTGCCACGCTTAATAATAAATGTAAGTATTGGGGGAAAACGTAAAAAAGAAGAGAGGTGTGAAGGTATGAAAAAATTAATTTTGTTTAGCGTGTGCATTTCCGTAGCGATTGCAACAGCGCCGGTATGGGGTGTAGGGGAATATAACGTCACTTTCAATGAGAATGGGCAGGGTGACAATGGAGGCGTACCGATGCAAAAGGGAACAGGCGTCCCAAGTATCGGGCAGTCGGAATTGGAGAAAATTCCCACTCTGTTCTATGTCCTCGGATTTACTCCGGCTATACAGGGAGACGTAAAGATTCTGGAGCCACAGACCTCCACGATCAGTGACGTTCTGAGATTCGTAGGTGACAAAGTTTACGTGTATTCGGAGAAGGAAACGGGTGAACAAAACGCCGAGTTAGCGGACGTCGTCACGAATTTCCCCCAGTGGGAGTGGTGGCAGACCCCCGTAGTTACTGAGTACGAAACTGGGCTTCATGCCGATCCGTATACTGAACTCGTTAATGGCCTATACTGGCAACCTCGAGAAGGCGAGCCGGGATTCAACGGCGTGGGTAACGAACTCGCCATTTATACTTTCATCAGTGATGTTCCCGAGCCGGCCACACTGGCATTGTTAGCGATTGGTGGACTTGCTATGCTGAGGCGAAACAAAAAATAATCGCTAAAGTAGAGGCACTAAAAATTACCGGGTTATAGAAAAACTATCCTATGACCCGGTTTTCGATTTCGTCTTTCATTCCGCAATTTTTAATCTTTAACTTTTGAACTTCTTTCGTGCCTGTCTTGCCAAATCTCAATTTACGCAATACTCAATACGCACAACGCGATACGAATATCAGCCGAAGGCTGTCCGCACCTGACAAACTTATTGACCCTCATTTATTTTTAGGATAACATACAGCACCTATATGTAACAGGGTTTATATCAGTCCAATTAACAGTATTTTAGGTTTATTGAAAATGGTTCAACGAATAAAAGGGATTGTCGGAAAAAGTCCGCTGATTACGGTAATAGGGATTGCCGTTGCGGTAATAGCAATTATCTGGGGCTTGCGCAGTCTGCTGTTTTTTCTCGCTCACGAAACCACAGACGATGCGTTCATAACCGGCCACATTACCGCTGTAAGCTCGAGAGTCGAAGGCCACGTTACAAAAGTTTATGTCGACGACAACCAGTGGGTCGATAAAGACCAGTTATTGGTCGAGCTTGACCCCTGTGATTTCCAGACAAGGTTCGATTTGGAACATGCGGCCCTTGCTGCGGTTCAGGCGGCACTTGAGCAGATTAAGGCGCAGATTCCAGCCTCTGCCGCCGAAGCAACCAGGTCAGAGAAGGACTTGAAGCGCTATGAGACCCTCGTTGCAAGCAGCGGCGGTATTACTCAGCAGCAACTCGATAATGCCGCGGCAGCGGCAC
The DNA here is from genome assembly GCA_026386835.1 of Planctomycetota bacterium. GTDB lineage: Bacteria > Planctomycetota > Phycisphaerae > Sedimentisphaerales > Anaerobacaceae > JAPLMV01. The sequence continues at coordinate 4,525 of JAPLMV010000139.1, forward strand.
AATCAGCCGCAGCGGGTCTGGATGCGGCAAATAAGCAGGTACTGGTAGCCCAGGCGCGTGTCGCCCAGGCAAAGGCATCTGCCCGGCAGGCTGAACTTAACCTCTCCTATACAAAGATATACGCCCCGCAGTCTGGCCGCTTAGTCAAAAAAAGTGTAGAGGACGGTGAACATATTCGGATAGGCCAGCCGCTGATGTCAATTGTCTCGCCCGATGTCTGGGTTATTGCCAATTTTAAGGAAACCCAGCTTAAAAATATGAAGCCGGGCCAGCATGTTGCGCTTAGAGTCGATGCGTACCCGCAGACTAAATTCACCGGCCACGTTGACAGCATCCAGGCCGGAACAGGCGCCATATTCAGTTTGCTGCCGCCGGAAAATGCCACAGGAAATTACATTAAAATTGTCCAGCGAGTCCCCGTTAAGATTGTTTTCGACAACGACCCAAACGAAACAAAAATGCTTTCACCCGGAATGTCTGTCGTGCCTGAGGTAAAGGTTAAATGAGTTCCGATGCGGTTAATTCAGATTCGCTGCATCATGACTGGATGCCTCACAATCCCTGGCCTGTTGCCATGACCGTTATGCTCGCCACCTTTATGGAGGTGCTTGATACGAGCATCGCCAATGTCGCTTTGCCTCACATCGCCGGCAATCTGTCGGCTACAGTCGATGAAAGCACATGGGTATTGACCTCATACCTTGTATCAAATGCAATCATGCTTCCGCTGGCGGGCTGGTTTGCCATGCTTTTCGGCAGAAAGCGGTTCTACCTGTGGTGCGTGATTTTGTTTACC
>JAPLMV010000281.1 GCA_026386835.1 Planctomycetota bacterium
TTTCTTAGACATAACAAACCACCTTTCATAGTAATCGTTCACGGGTACTCTTAGTATCGGGCAACACACCCAAGACCAAATACCCATCTCTTAAATTTTCAATTCACAGTAGAATACATTCAAGGTTGCAATTCAAGCTAAAAGCACTTCTGCATAAACCAGTTTGATATTTTCCTTTTTAGCCGAATAGTGCCAGGCCTTTGAGGGGCTGCGGTTTGTGACAATATAATCAAGCTGGTCAATATCCGCAATTTTATACAGAGCAGGGTTATCGAATTTAGTGTCATCCCCGACGAAAATGACTTCGCTGGCCTGTTTCAGCACTAATTTTGCAAAACCGACGGTAACAACATCGGCGCCGCTTATGCCGGCATCGATAGCTATATCGTCTGCACCTGTAAAGGCCTTAAATCCGGTCAATTGGGCAATTGCAGCCTCGGCAGTGGGGCCGACCATATCCATTCTGTCCAAACGGTACTGCCCGCCGATAACTATAATTTTGTGTTTTGTCTGCTCTCCCAGCCGACGCATCAGGTAAAGGGAATTTACAATGACAGTGAGATTTTTTTTCTCGGCGAGGTGAGGGATAATTTCATAGCAGGTGGAGCCTGCCTCAAGATAGATTATGTCCCCATCTTTGATAAGTTCGGCTGCGAGTCTGCCGATAATCTTTTTAGCATCGAGCCTGCGAGTTTGGCGGTATCGCACAGAAGCAGTAATCTCAGGTGCGGGCAGGACAGCCCCGCCGTAAGTTTTCTTTAACAGCCCTTCATTCTCGAGGAATACCAGGTCCCGTCTAATTGTGACTTCCGTTACCTTAAGAGTCTGCGAGATATCTTTGACATAGACCCGTCCTTTTGCGCCAAGCGTATCGAGAATGTGCTTATGTCTTGATTCTGCCTCAATGCCCATTCTTTAATCCTTAATAAATTTCAGGAAACAGCCTGTTTGCCGAGTTTAATTATACACAGGATTATACCGAGATGCCAGTTAAAAATGTTCTTTTGTGTTCGATGTTGTTCTTATTTTGTATAAATACGATTGTCTCCGGTCATGTTTGGGATTGCCTGTCCGACGGCGGTATGTTATATTAAGTGCTGTTCGAAGATGGTTTTTAAGTGTTTTGCCGGTATTATTTTGAAAGGATAGTTAAAGATGGATTTTTGCATCGAGGACACTCGGAAAAAGAAGCTTCCAAAACTGAAGGAACTTATTGATGACGGTATTATCACTCTCGAAAGTGCGATTGACTGGCTTAGGACAATTTATGAGATTCGCTTTTGTGAGGAGAAGGTTTTCGACCTTCTCGGTGAGAACATAATCAAAGGCGCTTCGCACCTTTATGCCGGGCAGGAAGCTGTTGCGGTAGGTGCAGTTGCAGCGATAGAGCGTGGAGATGTAATTGCCTCGACCCACCGCGGCCACGGGCACTGCGGAGCTATCGGCAACAAATATGCCGACAGCGAGCAGGAACGTCAGAATCACTGGAACAGTATGATGGCTGAGCTTATGGGTAAGGAGACCGGCTACTGCAAAGGCAGGGGCGGCTCGATGCACATTGCGGAAGTTGATAAATGCAATAACCTTGGTTCAACCGGTATCGTCGGCGGCAATCAGGCGCCGGCTGTCGGAGCGGCCTTTGCTGAAAAATATAAAAAGGCAGGCACCGTTGTAGTTTGTTTTTTTGGTGACGGCTCAACCAATACCGGCACTTTTCATGAGTCGATGAATATGGCTTCGGCAATGAAAGTGCCCATGATAGCGGTAGTTGAAAATAATCTTTATGGAATGAGCGTGCCGTTTTCCGGCAGTCCGGTTGGAGGCACCCTAAGGGCAAGCAACATTGAGGATATTGCGGAGCGTTCATACGCCTATAACATCCCTGCTATGATTGTGGATGGTCAGGATGTTGTGGCAGTTTACCTTGCGATTCATTCAGCGGCTGTGCTGGCAAGGAAGGATATGCAGACGATTATGGTAGAGGCCAAGACCTACCGGTGGTATGGCCACAGCAAGAGCGACCCTTGCGCATACCGCACCAAAGATGAGGAAAAAGCATGGCATGACAGGGACCCGATTATCGTTCTTAGCAACAGATTGCTTGGCGACAAGCTCTGCACACAGGCGCAGCTCGACCAGATAAAAGATAAGGCGTTCAAGACGATTGAGACAGCGACAACGTTCGGGAAAGACAGCTCGTGGCCTAATCCTGCTGATGTTGCCAAGGATGTCTATGTGGAAGAGATATACCCTGCGTCTTTAATCGCTTCGGAGAAGGCTGTTGCCGCAAAGGTGAGTCAGGCAAGTGACGCCCTTGATAAGGCCATGGCGACATCAACGGCAAGGACCAAAAAAGAAGCGACCGAGCAGGCAAAGGGTTTGATAAAAACGCAGTTTGGTATGGATATTATTACAATGGCACAGGCGGTTTCAGTTGCCCAGGCCGAGGAAATGCGGAGAGATAAAAACGTTGTCGTAATGGGCGAGGATGTCGGGCTTTATGGAGGAGCGTATCAGGCGACAAAAGGGCTGTTGACTGAATTTGGCACAGAAAGAGTGATTGATACCGCAATATCTGAAGCGGCGATTACCGGTGCTGCGGTAGGTGCGGCGCTGCGAGGATTAAGGCCGGTTGCGGAAATTATGTATGTTGATTTTATTACGATTGCGATGGACCAGCTTGTTCACGTCGGCGCTTA
>JAPLMV010000163.1 GCA_026386835.1 Planctomycetota bacterium
AACGTCGAAAAGGCAATAAACAATCTAAAGGCAGCCAACCTGCTTACGCCTGGAAAAATGCACAATCTCGATATATCGGAACTTGCCCAGCTTATCCGGCCGGCAGGCTATTTCAATATAAAGGCGAAACGATTGAAAAACTTTATCGAATGGTTTTTCAAAAATCATGATGGCCAGATGGAAAATCTTGAAAATATCCGCACCGAACAACTCCGAGAAGAGCTTCTGGCGATAAAGGGTGTCGGCCCCGAAACCGCTGATTCGATTTTGCTTTACGCTCTCGACAGGGGCATTTTCGTAGTAGATGCATACACCGCCCGCATAGCTGCACGCCACGGTCTTATCGAGGCCGGCTGTGATTACGAACAGTTACAAGACCTCTTCCAATCCAACCTGCCGGAGGATGTTAAATTATTCAACGAATATCATGCGCTGTTTGTAAGACTCGGCAAAGAATTCTGCAATCCAAAGCCAAAATGCCCCGGCTGCCCGCTCGAAAAATTACCACACACCATTGAAATCGCACATAGCGATTATTAGGTGAAACTCCACTGTCACCAGATGTCATCAGCGCGCATCTGCGCTCATCTGCGCGCATCAGAGAGCATCCAAACGCACTCCAACGCATTCCAAAGTACATCCAAAGTATGTCCAAACGCATCCAAAGACAGGCATTGATTTTGTTTTAACTTCTTGTGCCATAAGTGGTTAGAGTTAAAAATTTAAGGTTAAAAGTTCAAAATTACAGTGAAAAATTTGAAAATTGAAAAACACACTAAGCTCGAATTTCGAAACCCTTCGGTTATATTCAGGACGGCGTCAGAAAGTATATTAGTATATGCATATATACTAATATTGTGATTTAATAACCTGTGATTTTTAAGTAAAGTCCTGTTAAGGTATTCAGTTTTGAAAGAGCACCCCCTCGACTGGGTTCGACAAGCTCACCACAGGCAAGCTCGGGGCAGGCGAGGCGCAGAAAAACAGCGTCTCTCTATAAAGGGGCGAAGCTGCGCGTTTGGTCGAAAAAAACATTAACCACAGAGAACGCCAAGAACGCAGAGAAGATGTAAGTTATGGTAAAATAAGGAGTTAAAAATGGTGAAAATTTTTTTATTTTTTTCGGATTTTGGTTGAGAATACCTGCGCGTTTGGCCCAAAAGAGTCCTTAGTCGATAGTCGCTGGTCGTTAGTTGAAGAATTTTTAGACGCTGGTTACGCAGCCAAGCCGCAGGCTGAAAATCTCGCTGATTAACACACTGATTTACCTTGATTGGCCGAGGGATATAGAGTAGCTTTATATAAAATTACTTCTGGAGTTTTTTGGAGACCGAGACAATGAAAAAGCTAAGTCTGCTGGAGAAGATAGAAGCCTTTATTAAGCAGGCCATCAGAATCAAGCTGGATGATGCGGTGAGATATTACAATCTTGGCATTACTTATTACGACTTAGGCCGCTATCAGGAGGCGATAAATGCTTATAAGCAGGCCATAAGAATCAAACCCGATTATGCCGAGGCGCACTGTAATATCGGTGCCGCATACGGCAACTTAGGCCGCTATCAGGAGGAGATAGATGCTTACAAGCAAGCCATAAGAATCAAACCTGATTTTGCCGAGGCGCACGGTAATCTCGGTATTGCTTATTGTGAATCAGGCCGCTATCAGGATGCGATAGAGGCCTGCAAGCAGACCATAAGAATCAAACCCGATTATGCCGAGGCGCACGGTAATCTCGGTGTTGCTTATTGCGAATCGGGCCACTATCAGGATGCGATAGATGCTTACAAGCAGGCTATAAAAATCAAACCCGATTATGCCGATGCACACTATAATCTCGGTCTCGCTTACGGCAAATCAGTCCACCATCAGGATGCAATAGAATCCTTTAAGCAGGCAATCAGAATCAAGCCGGATTACGCCGAGGCGCACAATAATCTTGGCGTTGCCTACTTAGTAACTGGCGACAAGGGTTCAGCCATTGAAGAACACAAAATCTTAAAAACCTTAGACACTGAACTGGCAAACAAATTGTTTAAGTTGATTTATGAATAGGTAGCCCCGAACCCGCCACGCTTTTACTGCTTGGCCTCGGTGCGGTGATGTTGAGAAAGAAAAAACATTAACAATTTTTGAAAGGAGTGAACATGGCAAAAGGTCTTTTAATTAGAGTTGGTTTCGATAGCGATTGGGGAGGAATAAGGGGGCCTATATTTGATAATGATAGCTTTTTATTCATACCTATTCCAGAAGACGAGGGTAGAAAAATAAAGAATCCTACAAGATACTCAGATCCTGATCAGTCTAAGTATATGCCATATTTGCCAAAGGATTTTCTGAGAACAAAGGAATTAAATGGGAATAAAATTAAAATAAAAATAGAAGATTGTATAGTTCATGATGATCCAGAATTTAAGACATTTACTTACGGAGATCACACAAGTAACGGTCGTGGTGGGGCTATGAGAAAGCTTAAGCCTGGGGATTATATAATATTATCGGCTGGTCTTGTGCCTTACAAAAAAGACACGTATGTTCCTAAGTCTCTTAACTCTATAGATAGCAAATAGCGCGAGCTCGAACTCAAAATTTGTATTGTGGGTTATTTCAAAGTAGCTTGGGTTAAAGGATATTCTGATATAACTCGTATGACGGAAAAAGAAAGAAAGCAAATAATAAATAATGCTCATCTCAAGAGAGACCCGCAGGATAAAGATCTTATAATCGTAAAGGGAGATGGAAAAGATAGTAAAAGACTCAAGAAGGCTTACTGGATAAGTAAAATTGGAATAAGTAAACCTGGAAAAAACAAAGCCGTCCGGAGGATTTACATAACTTCTGGTAAATTCACTGACCTGACTGGATTAGAAGGACAAATATCGCGTGGATGGAGATGGATAGAAGGCGACGAAAAGGTAAAAAAGTTGATCAAAGTTTTAAATGAATGAATTAAAGGTGTTCCGGTAACATTTTTTGGGGAAATCTGGGTTTACTAACCCGCCGAATAAATTTGTGTGCTAAATATTTTTGAGATTGCCGCGGCCTAAACCTATCGACTTTGCTCAGGGCAGGCGGCAGGCCTCACAATGACAGTAAAAAACCCCTTGCAGCATAAGAAAATCCACATTTGACACAAACTCTTCGTTTGGATACCATTACGAACATAATGCAGGAAAAGCCCATAACGATTCTCGGTATCGAAACAAGCTGCGACGAAACGGCGGCGGAACAACGCAAGGAATCTGGATTCCCGAACAGGTCGGGAATGACAAGGCGGGAATGGTAAGGAAAGTTGAGTTTTTTTAGAACTTGTGTTAAAATGCGCCTAAAAAGGGAAATATATGACAGCTATCATAGAACAAAATAAAGACAGCCTGATTGAATTGTGCAGGAAATACCATGTTGCTGCGCTTGATGTGTTCGGCTCTGCGGTAACGGATGATTTTAATGAAAAGACAAGCGATATCGACTTTCTGGTCGAATTCGACAGCAGCGTCAGGCAAAACAGGTTTGACAATTTCTTTGCGCTGCTTGAGGAACTGCAGCGTCTTTTTAAACGTCCGGTTGACCTTGTTGAGCCGGGTGGGTTGAGAAATCCTTATTTTATTGAATCAGTTAATCAGACAAGGAGAAAGATATATGCCGCTTCGTAATCCCAGAAAGTATCTCTATGATATTATAAACTGCTGCGAGTTTGTGCTTGAACTTACAAAAAATAAGACCGTCGATGACTATAAAAATGACAGAGTTTTCCGCTCTGCTCTCGAACGAGAACTGCAAATTGTCGGTGAAGCCATGCTGCAACTCGACAATGTCAGCCCTGAAACAGCAGAAAAGATTTCGCAGCACCGAGGCATTATAGGATTCAGACATGTGCTTGTTCATGGTTACGACAGCCTTGATCCTTATACGGTCTGGAACGTGGTAGAAACAAAAATAGAGGTACTCCTGCAGCAGGCAAGAAAACTTCTTTAACGATTATGAAACTTCAAACGGCAGGTACGCCCCACGCCGAGCGAGAGAGTGGAATAGTAGAGCAGGAGAGCAGGTGAGAAAAGTTAATAAAACACTTGCAGCATAAGAAAGTCCATATTTGACACAAACCCTTTGTTTGGATACCATTACGAACATAATGCAGGAAAGGCCCATAACGATTCTCGGTATCGAAACAAGCTGCGACGAAACGGCGGCGGCGGTCGTTGCTGACGGTCTAATTATAAAATCGTCGGTGGTCGCCTCGCAGGTAAAACTTCACGAAAAATACGGCGGGGTTGTTCCAGAAATTGCATCACGCGCACACCTTGAGAAAATATCTCAAGTCGTTGCCGAGGCATTAGAACAGGCCAATGTTACAAAAGACGATATCGACGCCGTAGCGGTCGCCAATCAGCCGGGGCTGGCGATTGCTTTGATTGTCGGGGTTACAGCCGCAAAGACACTGAGCTTTGCGTGGGAAAAACCACTGATAGGAATCGACCATCTGCACGCCCATATACAGTCGGCGGTGCTGGCCGATGAGGATTTGCAGCTTCCTGCTGTCGCACTTATCGTCTCAGGCGGCCATACATCGCTTTACGATTACGAATCGCCGCTAAAGCCGAAACTGCTCGGTTCCACAATCGATGATGCTGCCGGCGAGGCATTCGACAAGGTCGCAACGATTCTCAAGTTGTCTTATCCGGGCGGGCCGGCAATAGAAAAAACCGCACAAAACGGAAACCCAAAGGCAATAAAGTTCCCGCACACGATGTTAGATAAAAACTCGCTGGATTTTTCATTCAGCGGTATCAAAACCGCAGTGCTGTATTACTGCCGAGGCCAGGATATGAAAGGCGAAAACAAGGTTGATTCGATGAGTCCGCAGCAAATTGCCGACATCGCCGCTTCGTTTCAAAAAACGGTTGTCGATGTGCTGGTGAAGAAAACAAAGCTTGCCGCCGAAAAAATCGGTGCAAAGACAGTACTGCTTGGCGGCGGCGTCGCTGCCAATACCCTCCTGCGTACGGCACTGGAGCAAATGTGCAATGCGACATCCAGAAAATTGCTCGTTGCCCCAAAACGGTATTGCACTGATAATGCGGTTATGGTAGCTTCATTGGCGTATTATAAATTTAAGGCAGGGCTGTTTGCGGATTTGACGCTCGAGCCAAAAGCGTATAGCCAATAGTGAGGTGGATTATTCAAACCGAACATTTGAAAAAATTATTAAAAGAGGTCAAAACGGGAAAACTCAGCATTGAACGGGCGGTTGAAAAACTGCGTCATCTGCCGTTCGAAGACCTGGGCTTTGCCCGCGTTGACCATCACCGCCAGCTTCGCAGCGGTTTTCCTGAGGTAATCTACTGTCCGGGCAAAACCAATGAGCAGATAATTGCCATATTCGAGAGCTTAGCCGCAAAAGGCAATAACGTCCTTGCCACAAGAGCCGACGAGGCTGTCTTTGACGCACTTGCCAAAACCAAAAAATTTCCGAAGGTGCGGTATGAAAAACTGGCTCGTGCAATAATTTTAGAGCAAAAAAAGCTCAAGCCATCAAAAACCATTCTGCCGATACTAACCGCTGGGACTGCTGATTTGCCGGTTGCGACTGAAGCGAAAGTTACCGCTGAGATTATGGGGCAGCGCACCGAGTTGATTTGCGATGTCGGCGTTGCCGGCCTGCACAGATTGATAGGCCACCTGCCCAAACTGCAGCGAGCCAACGTGATGCTGAACAGCTGCGCTTCCGGCGTAACGGTCGTCAATATTGATAATGGTTTTTCCGCAGGCGTAACTGCTACATTAATAAATAAAAAAATAGAACAAAATAAAGATTGAAAAACCTATGCAGATAATAGAAACGATACCGAAACTAAAACCACGAGCGGCAGATGCCCATAAAGGCGATTTTGGCAAGGTGTGCATTATAGCAGGCAGCCTGGGCATGAGCGGTGCAGCGGCCATTGCAGGCCGGGCAGCCCTGCGGGCAGGTGCGGGCTTAGTGCGGGTTGCAACTGCAAAAAGTGTTCTGCCGATAGTCGCATCAATCGAACCATCGTTTACAACTATTGGGCTGGCAGAGGACAATGCAGGCCGAATATCTGAAAAGGCAATCAAAGTAATTTTAGATGCAGTTAAGGAAAATGACGTTCTTGCCTTCGGGCCTGGGGTGGGCATAAGTAACGGCCTTCGCTCGATCCTTGAAACTCTTATTCAGCAGAAAAACCTGCGGTTAGTTATAGATGCCGACGGTTTGAATAACCTTAGCAAGATAAAAAACTGGCCTGCACAATTAAAAGCAGATTTGATTTTGACACCGCATCCGGGCGAAATGAAAAGACTATGGTCGGGTCTTTGCAGGCAGCCGCTGCCGACAGAGCGAAATGAACAGGCCGCAAAATTAGCACAACTTACCAAAGCTATCGTAGTGCTGAAAGGCGCCGGCACGGTCGTTACAGACGGTGAAAAAATTTATGTAAACAAAACAGGCAATCCGGGAATGGCTACGGCAGGTGCGGGCGATGTACTCACAGGCGTTATAGCCGCTCTGTGCGGCCAGGGGCTAAGCAGCTTAGATGCCGCTGTTTTAGGCGTTTACGTTCACGGGCTGGCTGGTGACATAGCAGCGGCAAAGACCGGACAGGTGAGCTTGATTGCGACGGATATAATTGAGTCGCTTTGTGATGCTTTTATTCAGGAAAGGTGATTTATGCCAAACGAAACGCAGGAATTCTTTGAAAAGGCGAAAAAAGGTTTTGAGAAAATGAAAGAGCAAAGCCCAGAGACGGTTGCAGCTTTTTCGGGTATGTTTGGAAAAATAATGAAAGAGGGTGCCATCTCCTTAAAAGAAAAGGAGTTGATTGCTCTGGGTATCGGGGTAGCGATGCACTGCGAACCATGCATCAGAATGCACACGCAAAAATGTCTGGCTGCTGGTGCGACAAAAGAACAGATTTTAGAAGCGGCTGCTGTTGCGGTAGTGATGGCGGGCGGGCCGGCATATACACATATCTCATTGGTAATAGATACGCTGGAAACGCTGGCAACGTAGAAACTGAAAACTTAAAGTGTAAAACTAAAAACTACGGAATTAAAACTCCGCTTCCCAGAGGGTGGGTTTTACATTATA
>JAPLMV010000036.1 GCA_026386835.1 Planctomycetota bacterium
TGCGTCTGTTGAAATACGTTTTATTGAAGGATTAGTTAGATGCCGAAACAAAAAACCCATAAGGGGCTCAAGAAAAGAGTAAAAATTACAGCTTCGGGCAAGGTTAAATATAAAGGCCCGTATGGCGGCCACCTTATGACAACAAAAAGCGCCAAACGCAGAAGGCGGATAGGTAAGCCCGCTATTATGATTCCTGTAATGGCTGAGAAAATCAAACTTATGCTAAATCAGTAAGCAGTGTACTGCTTACTCTCCACTGATTATTGATTGTCAATAATCAATGTTGGATACGGCTTGCTTCTCGGCTTCAAATCAGCTGCCGCCAGCAGGCCAATAAATACTAACAAACCAATTAAAGGAAAGCTGATATGCCAAGAGCCAGAAAAGGTGCCGCAAGACGTCCGGCACACAAACGAGTCATCAAAGCAGTCAAGGGACATCACGGCGCCGCAGGTCATCTCTATCGCCTCGCAAAAGAAGCTGTTGTTCGTGCCAATGTCAACGCACGCATAGACCGGAGGCGTAAAAAACGTGATTTTCGCGGCCTGTGGATTATACGCTTAAGCGCCGCCTGCCGTCAGCGGGGTTTAAGGTACAGCCAGTTCGTCGATGGCTGCAAGAAGGCCAATATCAAGATCAATCGCAAAATGCTGAGCGAAATAGCCATTGCCGATTCATCTGGCTTTGATGCCATTGTCGAAGCCGTTAAAGCCGCCATCGCATAAAGCTGAGATTTGCAGTTGTTTTTCGAGATACGAGATGCGAAATTATGCTTGACCAGTTTGAAAAAATCGGCGAAGACGCTCTGGCAGCCCTTAAAAAGGTAACGGACTCGACTGCCCTCGAGGAATTCCGCATAAAATATCTAAGTCGCAAAGGCATTGTCACGTTGATGCTAAGTGAGATAGGGCGGTTCCCTGCGGAATTAAAACCCGCTGCAGGCCAGCTTGCAAACAAGGTTAAAAAAGAAGTTACCGAAGTATTCGAGCAGATGAAAAACTCCCTGTCGCAGTCCAAGGAGCAGACAAAAGAGTTCATCGATGTAACCTTGCCCGGCATCGGTGCCAATATCGGCAAACCTCATGTTATTACCCAGACCACAAACGAGTTGCTTGAGATATTTGGCCGAATGGGTTTTGCCGTCGTCTATGGCCCCGAGGTCGAGGACGAATGGCACAATTTCGTTGCACTTAATATCCCGCAGGAACATCCCGCAAGAGACCCCCTTGACAATTTTTATATCGACGACAATACACTGCTGAGGAGCCAGACCTCGACTATTCAAATCCGCGTTATGGAACACACCAAACCGCCGATTCGCGTAGTTGCCCCCGGTCGCGTTTACAGACCCGATACAGTCGATGCAACGCACATGTTTATGTTCCATCAATTGGAGGCATTAGTTGTTGATGAAGGCGTTACTATGGTTGATATGAAAACCACCATCGACCAGTTCATCCGTACCTTTTTTGGCGCCGATACAAAATGGCGGTTCCGCCCGAGTTTCTTTCCGTTCACAGAACCAAGTGCGGAAATCGATTTGCTCTGGATTGACAAGACCGGCAAAGAAAGCTGGATAGAGATGGGCGGCTGCGGAATGGTTGACCCAAATGTCTTTGACGCAGTCGGCATTGACAGCGAAAAGTATACCGGCTGGGCCTTCGGATTCGGCATCGAACGCCTTGCTATGCGAAAGTACGGCATCACAGACATCAGACTGCTTTTCGAAAACGACCTGCGATTTCTCTCGCAATTTTAAAAAAGCGATAGCAGGATTTGGAGGTAAATAATAATGAAGCTTGATTTAAGCAGTCTTCGCAAGGCAATTGAGTCTTTGGGAAAGACATTAAAAGTCGCCGACAGCAGCTCAACCGCCGGATTGGACAACGATACAAAAGATGCCATAAGGGCAGGCGCTATTCAGAACTTTGAATTCACTTATGAATTATGCTGGAAGTTTATGAGGCGATGGCTGGAAAGCAACCTCGGCTCTGCTTACATTGAAGGCGTTACGAGGCGGGAACTGTTCAGGTTAAGCGCGGAAAACAGACTGCTTACCGATGTTGACCAGTGGATGGAATATCACGACGCCAGAAATGAAACCGCCCATACTTACGATGAGGACACGGCGGAGGATGTCTTTGAAACAGCACGCATTTTTCTTGCCGATGCAAAAAAATTACTGCAAGCTCTTGAGGCACGTAATGATTGATGTCGCCGAGCAGCATTTGGAAACGATAAAACGCATACTCGCAAAATATGCAGGCGACTGTGAAGTACGCGTTTTTGGTTCGAGAATCGGCCCAGCAGCAAAGGAGTATTCAGACCTTGACGTGGCTATCATTGGAAAAAACAAAATCAACCGAAGAGATAAAATGCTTTTACGAGAAGCGTTTGAGGAATCCGATTTACCGTTCAGGGTGGATGTAATAGATTATATTGCTATTTCCGATGCGTTTCGAGCGATTATAGACAGCAAATATGAAATTTTGCAGAAAAAACCATGAAACCTTAATTTGCCCCAAAGCAGTATTCGCAAGGCGATTGAATCTTAATCCGTAAAATGTCCCTGACCCCGTTTATCCATCATTTTAAGAGTCTGGCCCTGCTGAGGGGCCAATATACTTTTACAACTTTGCCGATAATCGCATCTCTGGGTACTGGGCCAAAATATCTGCTGTCAAAACTATTATCTATGTTATCCCCCATAACAAAAAATTTTCCTTCGGGAACACAATAAGTTAGCAAGCCTTTATGCTGAATAGTTCTTGTGCCGGAGTCGTTTGATATATCAGGATAGTATGGTCTAATTATGCCGTTAACTTTCACTATCCCATCATTAACCTCAATGATGTCGCCCCATCTGGCAACGATTCGTTTGATAAAAAAAGGTGACTGAATTGCCTCGGCTGATTTCAAAGCGTACGAATAGCGAGGAACGCGGCTCCTTTTTATGACCACGATATCATTAACCTCGGGGGCGCTCATAACGTACGCAAAATTATTGACGATAATACGGTCGTCAACTTTTAACGTGGGTTCCATAGACCAGCTACTACAGCCGGCATACCAAATTCCATACCTACGTTCAAGGTAGCTATTTGCAATATCCAAGGAAGCACCGAAAACAAGCAGAATGAAAAATAATATAGCTTTGTTGCCTCCCATCTGTCCGTGTTTCTTATTAGCAATCAAATACACATGCGGTGCCACACCGACGAAAAAAATGAAAAGAACTATACGGGCCAATAGCTCGCCTCTAATAAGCAAAACGCCTAAAGCAGCAAGAACCAGCCACAAGATGCAATAAAGCCATTTTCGCAAATAGACATAGACAAACGGACCAATGATAAGCGAGAGAAACACCCCAAACCACGGGTCAGAGGTTTCTTTTGGAAGGGCCTGTTGCTTTTTTGCGAAATGTACGGCATCCCATGCAGCGACTATGAAAACCAAAACGCCAAAAATATCAAACACAGCCGCTGGCAAAAGCCCCAAGAATCTGGTTGTGCCGAGCATATAATCTGTAACATTACCTGCACATATAAAGAGAAATAGAAATAGCAAGCCTTTGGAGATTCTTCCGCTATAAAATTGTCCCGCCCCAGGAATCATCCATGACAGACAGCCACAAAACCAAGGTCTCATTTTATACTCCGATTCAACACTATCTTCCCAGAATACAGATTCCCAGTTCATCGGCGAGTTTTATCGTTTCCGGCTTATCGATAATTATTGTTTTTCCCGCCTCGACCACAAGGCATTTGCCCCCGTTTGCAGCCAGACTCTTTATCGTATCAGGCCCGACGCACGGCACATCAAAGCGCATATCCTGATTTGGCTTTGCCGCCTTAATCAGCGTCCACGAACCCTTTTTGCAGTATTGCCCCGCCCGCTCAATCATTTTGGCTGTGCCTTCTATCGCCTCAACCGCAAGAACTTCCTTTTCCTTTACGGCAATGGCCTGTCCTATATCCAGTTCGCCGAGCTTCTTGACTATCTGCCAGCCGAATTCAATATCGCCCTGTGCTGAAAGGCCAGGCCTTGTTTTGGTCATCACACCCGCCGCCGCCAGATGTTCCCTGCAATATGTCGTGGAATCTTTCAAGATTATTCCTCCGCTTGCCAGCTCATCAGCCAGTGCATTCAAAATTGTATCGTTTCGTTTGTCTTTTTTCAGCAGCCGCCAATACCATATCCTAAAGGCCCGCCAGTCCGGAAGATACTGCAATATACGCCATGGGGTATATATATATTTTTTCGCCACGCGTCCGACCATCACCGTATCGGTAACGCCGTGCCTTTTTAGTTTGCGTATCCAGTTTCCCGGCCTGGCAATCGGAACAGTATAAAATACATCCACTTTATCTGCCAGTGTCTCTTCGGCATTTCCTTCCAGCCCGGCACAGACAATTTTCAGCCCTGCGTCCCTGGCTCCTTTTGCCGCCAGAAACGGCAGTCGTCCCTGCCCGGCAATCAATCCAATTACCTTTTCATTTGAGGCCATGTTCGCAGCGTATCCATGATAATAAACTTAAGACTTATCTGGTTTTTCCAGCTTTGCCAGTCTTTTTCCAAAATCTCTTATGCTTTTCCTTATTTCCGGTAAATATTCTATCAGGCTGTAGGCCCGCTTTGCCTTATTTGCATCGATTGCCGGCACACCGGCAAGTACCTTGCCGTCAGGTACGTCGTTAATTACGCCTGCCTTGGCACCGACCATAACACAATTTCCGACATTGATATGTCCGATGATGCCCACTTGGCCTCCGATAACGCAGTGATGCCCGATACTTGCCGAGCCCGCTATCCCAACCTGCGGCACCAGCAGGCAGTGCGGTCCTATTTTTGCACCGTGACCTATGGCAACAAGGTCGCTGAGTTTAGAGCCCTGGCCTATAATCGTATCGCCTAACGTCCCTCGTTCGATTGCACAGCAACTTCCAATTTCCACATCGTCTTCTATTATCACGATTCCGACCTGTGGTATCTTGTGATGAATGCCTTTGTGACTTGCAAAACCGAACCCGTCTTCACCGATAACGGCATTGGCCTGTATGATAACGCGGCTGCCTATTCTGCATCCGTCATAAATAGTAACATTCGGATATATTATGCAGTCATTGCCGATATGAACGTCAGTCCCGACATATACGCCCGGATAAAGTATGCAACAATTCCCGACTTTTGCATCATCTTCGATGGTAACAAAATTATGAATCTGGCAGTCCGTACCGATTTTTGCAGTA
>JAPLMV010000108.1 GCA_026386835.1 Planctomycetota bacterium
GACAGCAAAAGAGCAGGCCCCTAAGGGGCAGGCATCGAATACTGCTTTAGAAAATATTGTCGACGATAAATCTTGCTCCTAAAAATATATCAACTGCTGCGGCCACCGACCATCCCATCGATAAAGCAAAGACCGCTTTGACACGGACAGCCAGACGCTTATCACGCAGGGAACGATGAAATGTCTATAGTTCATCTATTTATGTATTGACAAATTATAATCTTTGATATACGCTATTTATCGGGTACAAGGTGCTTTCTGATTGAAAATTATGGGATTTTTCAATTGATAGCAGTACATTTAGGGTTGGTCGGAACCATAATTTCAGGATATAAAAGATGAACCCCAAAAATCGCGGCAGGGTACTTTTCTATTACCTGTGCCTCACTTATGTAGCCCTTCTTATTAATTCGATAGGTTATCTTAAGAGCATCAAATATGTCGGAGCGGCAACGGTTATTTTCGCCGCAGCGGTATATATCAGCTATTGCCTGCTGTATCTGCTTATAATGTTTTTGCCTGTGCACCTGCTCGACCGCCTCTTGTTTATCGGCGCCGTCGAAAATCTTCTGCGCAAAATCGGCATCAGCAGTTCAGCAGTACTTTACGTATTCAGCGTAGCTGTTTTTTCTTTTCTTCAAATTTTTATCTTCACCGACAAATTTATCTATTCGATGTATAATTTCCACATCAATGGATTCATCTGGAATATCGTATTCACCCCCGGTGGCCTTGATTCCCTCGGAGCGGAAAATCAAACCAAGTTATTTTTCTCTCTGATGGCAGCCGGATTCATATTGTTACAGTTTATACTGCTTGCTTTCAGTAAGTTTCTGGCCAACAGGCAGCTATCGTTTGCATCACCTTTTGTGCGTACGACTATAATCGCGGCGATTACGATTTTCATCCTTTCCGGCGTATTTCAGGCTTTAGCTTATGGTATAAGCAGTTTTAAAGGTTATGTTCCCGTTCTTGCCGCTTCCAAAGCATTTCCAATGTATCAGAGGGTAACATTTATTAGTAGAGGTTTGGCCAAATCTCTCGGATTGAAACCGAACAAGGATGCTTCTTTTAAAATGAAGGCAGGCAAATCGTTTGCACTCAAATACCCGCTAAGTCCTATAATCAGCGACCCTAATCATACAAGATATAATATAATATTTCTGGTTGCCGAATCCCTCCGTGGCGATATGCTTACCTCCGAGATTATGCCCGTGACCTGGGATTTTGCACAGAGGTCTATCCGGTGCACCGACCATTACAGCGCCGGAAACGGCACCAGGATGGGCATATTCGGTATGTTCTACGGGCTTTATGGAAATTACTGGTTCAATTTTCTCGATGAGCGCAAAGGCCCTGTGCTGATGGATATGCTGATAGAGGACAGCTACCAGTTTTCGATGCACACAAGCGCCGCGTTTACTTATCCCGAATTTGATAAAACTATTTTTTCCAATATCGACCCATGCGACCTGCACCCATTCGCCGGCGGCCAGGGATGGAAAAGTGACCGCAAGAATATCTCCAACCTTATAGATTTTATAGAAAACAGGGACCGTTCCCGACCGTTTATGACATTTATGTTCTTTGAATCGCCCCATGCCCGCTATTATTTTCCCCCCGATACCGTCATCCGCCCCGACTACCTAAAGGAATTCAACTACGCCACCGTAGATTACAAGAAGGATATCGGGCTGATAAAGAACAGGTATATAAACTCATGTAATCATCTCGACACCCAGCTTGCCCGCGTCATCAATTACCTTAAAGACAACAATCTGCTGGATTCGACTATTGTTATCATTACCGGCGACCACGGGGAAGAATTTATGGAAAAAGGCCGATGGGGTCATAACTCTGCTTTCACTGAGGAGCAAACGATAGTCCCAATGGTGCTTTGGATACCAGGCTGCAAACCTCGAACGATAACCTCTATCACCAGCCATCTCGATATCGTTCCGACACTGATGAAACTACTGGGAGTAAAAAACCCGCCAGCCGATTACTGCCTCGGCTACGACCTGCTTGGCGATAAAATACGCTCTTTTACGGTTATAAGCGATTGGAATGCCCTCGTTTACGTCGATGATAAATTCAAGGCCGTTTTCCCCTTAGGAGTTTATGGTTTTGGCAATCAGAATGTAACTACCCATAACGATGCCGAGGTTGAGAATACGGATGCTTTTTACAATAGCCACAGGGATGTACTGCTGAAAATACTCGACCAGGCCGGAAAATTCACCGACTAATTTATAAAACCATACTGTTTACGATTGGGTTTTACCATTTTAGAAAATATTGTCGACGATAAACCTTGCACCTAAAAATATATCAGCCGCCGCCGTCGCTGAGAGAATAATCCATCTTAACCAGTGCAGCCGTAAGTTTAGAGTTGCCATAAAGAAAAGAACCCCTGCCGCAACGGCACCGAGCAGGTACATTTTAGCGGTGTAGAGAAGAAGTTTTGCATATTTCATTCCCAGGCCTGCAAAGGCGAACTGGCATTTTGTCGCAAGCAAGAGTACAACGACAGCAAGTGCCAGCATGACTATGGCGCCTGCCAGCACCCATTTTCTGTCGGCTGAGCCGGCACTTGCCAGCGCCTGGAAACCTGCGCCTATTATTATCGAGGAGCACAGAACAGGAATCGTCAGCCACATCATCGGGCTTACATTAAAGATGGAATTGCAGAAAGCAAGGATTGTGCCGACCGCAAAGATGAACATTATGCCGAACCGCCTTGCAGCAAGAAGCATAGCAAAACCGATAAGCAAAGCGATAATGGGGACATGGTAAAAACCTACCAGGGTTATGGATTTATTAACCATAACAAGCGGAGCCGGCAGACCCATCAAGTCCGACAAGTGGAACGGCGGTATGGGAACTGCAAACAAACGATAATATGCGGATATCTCGAAGAAAAGAATTATTGCCAGGAAAGGCAGAATCAGGAGCGGCAGCCGTATCCACTTCCAGCGGCCTTTTGGTCCGAAGGCCGCCAGGCAGAAAAACCACGGTATTGCCGCTGCGAGCACACCTGCCAACGGATGGAATTTCGCCAGTCCAAGCACAAAAGGTCCGAAGCCGTAAACGGCACCGGCGAAAAACGAACCCGAAAATTCCGGTACCCAGCGGCGGCTGAGAATAAAAGCGCCAAAAGAGGCAACAGAGACATTGACAACAAAAATGTCACGGAGCTGCAGGGATTTGAAGTTTTCAAAGTATGGCTGATAGAGATAGACGGCAAAGGCGGCGTATATTACTGCTGCGGCTGCGAATTTACCCAGGTCTTTTTTCATATTGGGAAAATGGCGGGGTTAAGACCCCACCCAAAACTAACAGCTATCAACTATTTAAGGACCACCTTGTTGGTGCCTGATGTTACTGTTCCTATTCTGTAAACTTTTTCGCCGAACTGCTTAAGTTTTTTTGCAATCGAATCGGCAAAATCTTCGGCTGCTATCAGCACAAACCCTATTCCCATATTAAAGACATTGTACATTTCGTCTTCTTCGACGGGGCCTGTCTTTTGGAGGAAGTCAAAAATTTTTGGTTTGGGCCAGCTTGATTTTTTAATCAGGGCATCGCAGTCCTTCGGCAGCGCACGCGGGACATTTCCGATAAGGCCGCTGCCGGTGATATGCGCCATTCCATGGACAACCTGTTTGACCTTGTACTGCGAGAGAAGTTTTACTATCGGCCGAACATAAATCCGCGTCGGCTCCAAAAGGACAGTGCCAAGCATATCGCCGCCGAACTCGTCGATTCTGTCGGTCATTTTAAGGCCTGCCTTTTTGAAGCAGATATTGCGAACCAGCGAATACCCGTTGCTGTGGAGTCCGCTTGAGGCAAGGCCGAGAATTACGTCGCCGGGTGTGACGTTTTTGCCGGTGATGATTTTTTCCCGCTCGACGACGCCGACGGCAAAGCCGGCCATATCGAAATCGTCTTTTTTATAGGTATCGGGCATTTCAGCGGTTTCACCACCGATAAGAGAACAGTCTGCCAGATGGCAGCCGGCGGCAACGCCTTTTACCATGTCGGCTATCACGGTCGGCTCGAGCTTGTTGACACCGAGGTAATCGAGGAAAAACAGCGGCTCGGCACCCTGAACGAGCATATCGTTGACGCTCATCGCCACCAAATCTATACCGACAGTGTCATATTTTTTTATAGCGGCGGCAAGCTGAACCTTGCTGCCCACGCCGTCGGTGCAGGCGACAAGAACGGGACTCTTGTAATTTTTTTTGAAGAGCTTCTCATCGTAGTCGAGCCGAAACATGCCTGCAAACCCGCCTTTGAGGTCGATGACACGCGGGCTGTATGTGCCGGCCACGGACGACCAGATTTTCTCAACCATTTCATCGTTTGCATCGATGCTCACGCCGGATTGTTCGTAGCTCACATATTTACTCATCTGTCTGCACCAAATCATCAAACATATTCATCTGATAGTGTTCCATCACAAATTTGTTTACAGCGACGTCTATCGGTATCTTGTATTTGCCGCTCCAGCAGGCAGTGCAATAGTGGTCCGGTGGCAGCGCCGCACAGGAGAGCAATCCTTCGAGCGACATATAGCCGATGCTGTCGACCTCAAGAAATTCCCTTATCTGCTGCATATTTCGACCGTTTGCAAGCAGCTCTTCTTTGGTTGGAAAATCGACACCGTAAAAGCAGGGGCATCTAATCGCAGGGCAGCTTGACCGCATGTGAATTTCCTTTGCTCCTGCCTGGCGAAGCGACCTTATCTTGCCTCTGGTGGTGGTGCCTCGAACGATTGAATCGTCAACGACAATTACCCGCTTGCCATCGACGGCCTCTTTTACAACCGCAAGTTTCAGTTTTACCTGCTGCTCTCTTAAATCCTGGTTTGGCGAGATAAATGTCCTGCCGACGTAGTGGCTTCTGACCAATCCCATATCAAAAGATATGCCGCTTTGCTGCGAATATCCGATAGCCGCCGACGTTCCTGAATCGGGGACAGGTATTACGATATCGGCATCGACCGGGTATTCCACGGCTAAGCGTCTGCCGAGCTTTTTTCGAAATTCGTGAACGTTCTCGCCGAAAAAGAAACTATTTTGTTTGGCGAAATATATGTGTTCAAAAATGCAATGTGCGGGCTTTACGGTACCGGGCGTAACGAAGAATCTGCTGCTTAAGCCGTTTTTATCGAGTGTAACTATTTCGCCAGGCTCGACCTCGCGAATGAAGTTTGCACCTACTGCATCCAGTGCGCAGGTCTCGCTTGCGACAACGTAGGCGCCTTTTTCGGTTTGGCCTATGCACAGAGG
>JAPLMV010000164.1 GCA_026386835.1 Planctomycetota bacterium
GCAACTACGTCTTTGCCGTAAAATTTACCATTTGCCAGAATCTGCTTTACTGCCGAAACAACAAAATTTCTCCGTGCCTCGGCGTCGCTTATATTGGGGTCAATGTATGCCCTCGCAGCGGCCAGAACACTTATCTGTCCGCCGCCAGTTGCCAACTGGATCATCTTGATAGAATTATGACCTATGTCCAATCCTATCGGACGCTGACTTCGTGTTTTTAATTTCCAGTTTATCATTCACAATTTCCCTGCCGGTTTAGTTCGAAATTGAGATGAACCCTGTAACCGGCTCCACTGTTATCGTTATAGTGCTTCCGCCGCCCTGCAACACAATCGTCCCTGAATTTAGCTGACTAAAATCACTTTTGAGCGGGCTGCCCAGATAGTCAAAATAGATTTTGTTGGCGATGCTGCCGCCGAAATCCGCAGTTACCAAATCAACTTTGTTGAGTCGACTATCGCTGCGAAAATTGATGGTGTATGGAAAACCCCTTTTGACTGGATGCGGAACGACGGCATCGCTCTGATCCACCACATCGTATTTATCGTTGTCAGGGTTAAATATGATGCCATAGTTCTGCTGCCTGCTGATTGCCATGCTCCTGGCATATTCGAGGTCAGCCGCTATTGCATCTGCCGCGGAACGAATCTGTACGCTGCCTGCCGAACTCATCATCGGTATCGCCATCATCGCTGCTATTGAAAGTATGACCACAACAATTATGACCTCTACTAAAGTGAACCCCCTCCCTGAGGTGTGTAAATCGTTTTCAGATTCCTGAATTTGTTCTGCTAAAAACCATCTTAAATCTTTCATTTTCATCACCCTTTTTGTCATTTCATGCCTCTTTTTTGCGCATTTCCTGTCAATCTTTGTTCTTTTTCGTCTTCTTATGGGTGCCTCTTTACTTAAGTTTTCGCTCGGCTCTCATAAACTATTGCGCACCCTGACAGTTAAAATCCGTCCAAAACCAAAAAAAACACCGATTTTTCAATTTTTTCTCATTCTTAATTTTTCCCAAAACCACTATAAATGTCAAATCCGGCACTACCCACAGTTACGGCCAACAAAGCCGGTATAATCGTCAAAATAATATGACCAAATCCATCAAACTATTTCGCTGCCTCGGGAATAAAAAAATGGTTGTTATGGTTAGTCGGCCCTGATTTTTTTCTTCACCTGCAAAGTCCGCTATGTATTATCTATTCTCAGCCGTCCCATAACTCGAATTCCTGAATTGTCTATAAAACGAAGATTATGCGGTTGCCCGCTGATTTGCATTTCCAATTTTCGTTTAATACCTCTAAAACGCATCTTTTTTTTACTTTTTTAATTTCTTCCAATGCCTCTGAAAAAAGCATCCTGCGCAGGACTCCACTTCTCTGCGACCCCCGCTGCTGACCAGGCAAAGACCGACGCCTTTAGCGGTGCCGCTGTTATCGTCATATTTCCGCTGCTGCCGTCCAACGCCCAATATCCGACAAGACTGCTGTCGGGCGGAAGAGGAGTATTGACATCAGGTGGTGCACAATTATAAATCCGCACATCGTCAATCAGGCCTTTATAGACATAGCCGGATGAGGCCGTTCTATCAACCCCGATATTCAAATGCCCGTTCCCGCTGCCGGGTCCAACGAACAATGTCCCGCTGGGTTTCGTCATAGCATCCAAATATGCCTTCATTGTATTACCACTGCGGACAATTCGTATCTTGTGCCACGCACCTGCTATGTCAGTAAGTTTGATTCCCGTATCCCACGTATTACCGGAGCCAGGATGATAAATGATAAGATGTTTGGGGCTGCTCGAATCAAACTGAAGCGTCCAATGATTATCTGAACCGCCGGAATCAGTTTTTGAAAAAATTCCCGCCCATGCTTTCTGGCTCGCATCTTTGTCTGTAAATAACTACTGATACCATCAAATTCGAACGCTCCATTTACCGAACCGCCTGCTGGCCGCCAGGTTGGATTGTTATGCATTATAGCGGTATTGCCCCTGCCTGAAGAGTCAAGCGTAGTTTCAATAACACCGTTTTGAACAAATAATCCTCCGACTACATTGAGGCCGGCAGCGCCTGTAACAATCTGCATCTGCCCATTAATAACTACAAGTCCGTTAGCGTCTATTCTGCCGCTACTATTTAACAGCGTGTTGCCCGTAACCAATATGGCCGGCAGATTTTTCTTGGCCGTGATGACATTGCCGCTGTTGCTTATCGTCAAATCCCCATTAACAACCAGCATACCATCGATTTTAACATTACCTGCCAGCGTTAAATTGCCGCTGCGATAATATACCTGGGTAGTGCCGCTCATAGTAACATCATTGAGACTTGAACTGGTTATATTTTGTACCGAATAGCGTGCAGCCGAGGTGAAATCAGCAACGGTAATTCGAGGCCAGCTCAGTGATAAATTAGTCGTACTCCTGTGCTGTCCTGCTATGGCACCGCTTAAACCGCCGGCAAAAACATCCCCATTGATTATGCCTCCGTTTGTCAAAGTACCGTTACAATTCACATCACCGACGATTGTCATTGCTCTCGAAACAGTCGTATTGCTGCCGACACAAAACGCAATCGCAGGATTAAACCGCAATTCGCCGATTAAAAGGCTGCGACCAATCTGTTCGCTCCCATTCATCCTGTATGCACAACTTGTTATCTGATAATTGCAATCGCTGATTTTTATAACATTTACATCGTAATAATCCTGGCCGCTGTACAACTGCTGCCCGCTGGCGCCCGTCCAGTATTCGCTGCCGACATCCTGGGGATTCAGCAACAGCCCTTTGGCGTGTTCAAGGCCGGATTCAGCCAGATAGTCCATCTGTTCGCGAATCGCCATATTCTCGCCGCAGGCCAGTTCCACATCACTGCGGGATAAAAAGCTCAGTGATAAAATTGTTGCCACCATAACAAGAAACAGCACTACTAACAGTGCCATCCCCGGCTTATTTGTGCAACAATTTTTTTTACCTTTTTTACACATACTGTACGCTACCCGCTGTACGCTGTACGCTGTACGCTATTTCTTCAGTCTTCATCGTTCACAATCGCATTGCCGCTGCTGTTCAACAGGTACCCTGCCCAGCAGCGAAGCGTTGTACTTATCTGATAACGCCTGACTGCATCATTTTCCTGCAAATCAAACGATATACTTATTGATTTGGCAAGCGGCGCCGCCGCATCCGTCAAAACCCGCACATTGCTGCAGTTTGGAATCAACACTGTATAAACAACACTGCTAAACCCCATAATCCAGCTTTTGCATGTGCTCTGCCCAAGCGTATTAATTTGCCCATCCGCCAAATTCCTGAATGTGGTCTTAAACGCCTCCTGGCAACTGCTGAACTCCATAATCCGTATCCGATTGCCGGCTGTTTCGATATACGCCAGTTCAAGTACGTCTATCTTATTATTGGCCGGGTTGTTATCCGCCTTCCATATTACGATGTCGCTGCCGTTGGTGCTGCATATAAGCCGGCTGTGTCTTATCATTTCCGATATTCGAAGCGTGGCACTGCGAACCTGCATCTGTTTCTGGCTGGTATCATTACCTGTGTCGTTGACCTTGCCAAGTGCATATGCAAGCGTAGCAACCGCAGCCAAAATGATGCTCCCTACCATTAAAGCCACAAGAAGCTCAACAAGCGTAAACCCCTTTTTATGCATTTTATTTACCACTAAGATACCAAGACACTAATTTGTCATTCCTGCGAAAGCAGGAATCCATTTCTTTTTTCTGTGTCAATCTGTGTTAATCAGTGTCTAATAATTTATTCAGTCTTTATTCCGCAATTTTGATTTTTTATATTTGATTTTTTATTTGGTTATCAATCTGTTTATAATCACAATTTGTTTTCCGCTGTAATACACTTTCACTGTAGCAAGAATAAATTTTGACTGTCCTGTTCCGCTTTCCTGGGGAACATAGACCTCATGGCAGCTTACATCTCTGCTGTAATTGGCGTAATTCAAATCGGTGAATACCACGCCTGCTGAATCCTTTACCTGACCTTTTGCTTCAGAGTAGTTATAGCTGGCGACAATCTGATTAAACGGCGTATTGACTATCTTTTCCATCAAATCGGCAGCAAGTTTTGCACCAAGTGTCCGATGTACCCCCTCGGCGCGTACAACTTGGCCGCTTGTAAATGGCAGCAGTATCCCCGCGGCGGCAATGCCGAGTATAACTGTCGCAATCATTGCCTCGGCCAGCGTAAAGCCATTTGGATTTTTATATTTGCTTCCCATTTTTTGCTTCAATAATCAATAAACAATTATCAATAATCAATGATAAGACAAAGGCTGACCAGCTTTCGAGAATTCTCTCAAGACTGGTCAGCCTTAACTTTTACTACCCGACAGGCAAACTCCAGCCGGGTATTTCAAGGCATTGTTTTCAATGCTTAGTAATTAATATGATTCGCCCAAAATGCTTTATCGCTGTTGGCTCTTATATCACCATCAGCAGTATTGTACCACCAGCCAGATGAACCGTCTTGAGGACAAGTACCAGTGCCTGGCGTAACCGTTGCAGCCGCGGTAACATCTGCGACGAATTGATTTGACGGAATCTTCCGCATATAAGGTCCATACACACCGTCTCCGGGTGCCTGCGGGGAAGCGGCAGAACCATCAGCCATTGTGTAAGTGGTCATTGCTGTCTCAAATGCTGCCGCACTCGTACCAGGAGGCAGGAAATCATTGTGCTGAATCTTGTAAAGCTCAATTTGGGAACGCAACATCTGAAGGTCGCTCTGCAGACTTGACTGCTTGGCTTCTGTGCTCGCATTTGTAAACTGCGGTATCACGATGGCCGCAAGAATACCAAGTATGACAACCACTATCAAAATTTCTACCAATGTAAAACCACTTTTAGCTCTCATTTTTACACCCTTTCCTAAATAAAATTTGTATTGTAAAGTTTTGTGTTCTTTTCTCGATTCAAGCTATCGGCCTGATTACATCAGGACTTAAGCTTTAGTACAACATTTTGTTTGCCGCCATCCTCCTTAAATAAAATAAATTTTGAAATTACCTCAAAGATTCAATAATACCGTTTTACTATTTCGACAGATAATGACAATTGTGAGCCGAACGTCCGAAAAACATTTCACATTTACCCCCTAAAGAATTACTTGAGGATTCTAAAGAAAATATAGAAAACAAAACCCCCCCTGCCAAATTTTAATATCTCAAAGGTATGATAATTCTTCTATGCTGCTGAAATTTCCCGATATAGTCCGGTAGGGTGGGGTCTTTACCCCACCGTTTTTCTCTTTCTTGTAGCATGGGCTTCTTGCCCATGATTGTAGTTTTTCTCTGTATTCTGATTTTTCGTGCTTCGAATTTGGTTGCAACCAAGGGCTGCACTGCGTATGCTGCTAAAATTTCCCGATATAGCCGGACAAGCGAACATCCTGGTCAAACTGCTGGATATCAACATGATTTAACCCGACCGTCTCATCCAGCTTGGCCATCGGCTGACTTATATCCGCAGTGCCCTTTACCCCAATATCTTCGGTGCTATATAAACTATGCACTCATCGGCAAGGCCTTCTTTCAGGAAAGATGAAAGCACCGTAGGCCCGCCTTCAACAAGCAACTGCTCAATGCAGCGTCTGCTCAATTCATCTATGATAAAGTGTAAATTCGACCCCCCCTGCGTATCAGGATAGGCAAGTATTTCGGCTCCTTTTTGTCTAAGTTCCTCGGCCTTTTGCGGATTTGCCTCGACCGCCCCATGCCATGCGGCAATCAATAGCGGCACATCTTTAGCGGTCGCCGTCAAACTGCAGTCGGTCGGAATCCTGAAATTATTATCCAATACAATCCGTATCGGCTTTTTATTTTTGTCAAAAAGAACCGTCAATAGCGGGTCGTCAGCAAGTACGGTATTTATGCCGACTAATATCCCCTGGACGCGCTTACGCAATTTCTGAACATCTTTTCTGCTTTGCTCTCCTGAAATCCACCTTTGTCCTGCCGCTCCATCAGCCCAGGCCATTTTGCCGTCTATGCTTTGCGCCCATTTCAATATCACCCAGGTTTTGCCTGTGGCTGCGAATTTCATAAATGGAGCATTTAAAATTTTGGCCTCGATTTCACACAGACCCAGTTCCACTTTGACCCCTCCATTGCGTAACTGCTCGATGCCTTTGCCGCCGGCGTGTGCCGAGGGGTCGATTGTCGCTGCGAACACTTTGGCCACTTTGGCAGCGATAATCGCATCCGTGCATGGCCCTGTCTTACCCTGATGACAGCACGGCTCGAGGGTAACATACATCGTCGCATCTTTTGGATTTGCGCCAAGATTTTTGCAGTCCTCAATGGCAATTATCTCAGCGTGCGGTCCGCCGAATTCCCTGTGCCAGCCCTGGCCGATAATCTGGTTACCCTTGACGATAACGCAGCCGACTAAAGGATTCGGCTCAGCCCCGCCAAGACCCTTCGCAGCCAGCTTCAACGCCGCCTTCATATATTTTTTGTCTTGTTCGCTCATATAACTCAAAACCAATACAATTCGTAGGGTGGGGTCTTTACCCCACCATTTTATACGCCTATACCATTTCTAAAAACTGTTTTTCATCAATCACTTTCACGCCTAATTTTTTCGCTTTATCAAGTTTACTGCCTGGCTCGCCCCCTGCCAACAAAAAATCGGTTTTATTACTTATGCTCGAAGATACCTTTCCGCCTGCCTGTCGGATTGTTTGTTCGGCCTGCTGGCGCGTCATAGTTTCCAGTGAGCCGGTAACTACTATTATTTTTCCCGCAAGTTTGCCCCCCCGCTTTATTTTCGGCTGGGCAGGTTTTACGCCGGCTGCCAGTAACCCTTCGATAACTTCGCGTTTTTTCTCGTCGCGAAAATATTCATAAATGCTTTTGGCCATTGTCGGCCCTATCTGCTCTACAGCCCTAAGCTCTTCTTCCTCGGCTGCCATAATCGCTTCAAGAGAACCAAAATGCTCAGCAAGGATTTGCGCCGATTGTCCCCCGATATGCCTGATACCAAGCCCAGCAATAAATCTCCACAAAGGCCGTGTTTTGCTTTTTTCTATCGCCTGTATCACATTGGCTGCGCTTTTTTCAGCCATTCTCTCTAAGCCGGCCAACTGGTCTTTGGTAAGCTTGTAAATATCGGCAAAATTTTCAACTAATCCCGTCTCGACCAACTGCTCTATCAGGGCATCGCCTAAATTCTCGATATCCATCTGGCCTCTGCCGGCAAAGTATTTTAACCGCTCTTTCAATTGGCCAAAACAATTCGTATTCAGGCAGCGGATATAAACGCCATCCTGGTCTTTTTTAACATCCCCGCCGCAATTTGGACATTGCGAGGGTATTTTGAATTGAATAGTGCCGGCAGGCCGGGCTTCTTTTTTCACTTCTATCACCTGCGGTATTATTTCGCCTGCCTTCTCAATCACAACTGTATCGCCCTCTCGCACGTCCAGCCGATTCAACTCATCAAAATTATGCAGGCTTGCCCTTTTGACCGTCGTGCCTGCCAATAAAACCGCCGTCAAATTTGCCACCGGCGTAAGGATTCCGCTTTTTCCCACCTGAACATCTATTGACTCAACGACAGTTTCGGCCTGTTCAGCGGCAAATTTATATGAAATACACCACCGCGGCGCCCTGCCCGTCGCACCGAGAATATCCCGCTGGTCGAAGCGGTTGACCTTTATCACCATCCCGTCAATCTGATACTCCAGTTTATGGCGTTTTTCGCCCCAACTGTTGCAAATATCTATAACCTCGTTTATATCTTTGGCTTCTTTAATATCGGGATTGACGGGCAGCCCCAATTTTTTAAACCATTGCAGTGACTGGTAATGATTCCCCGCCAGCGTCTGGGATACTTCACCTGTGGCGTATGCAAAAAACGACAGATTGCGCGACGCTGTGATTTTTGGGTCCAAGAGTTTCAGAGAACCAGCCGCCGCATTTCTCGGATTGGCAAAGGCCTGCTCTTCCGCATCAATCCTGACTTTATTCAACTGCACAAACGACTTTGTCGGCATATAAACCTCGCCTCGAACCTCAAGGACATCCGGCACATCGCCCATCAAACGCAGCGGAATTGCTTTTATTGTGCGGACATTTGCGGTAACATCGTCCCCCACTTTTCCATCGCCTCTGGTAGCCGCTGTAATAAGCACACCCTTCTCATACCGCAGACTTATCGCCAGCCCGTCGATTTTCAGCTCGACTACATAATCGTAATTTCTGCTGCCAAGCCCCTTTGCCACCCGCTCATCAAACGCCCGCAGCTCATCGGCATTATAGGTATTATCCATACTGAGCATCGCCACAGCGTGCCTGACGGCTGCAAACCCCTCTATCGGCCGTTCCGAAACTCTCTGAGTAGGCGAGTCCGGCGTAATAAACTGCGGATTTGCCTGCTCCAGCGCCTTAAGTTCCGCAAAGAGCTTGTCGTATTGCTGGTCGCTGATTTCAGGCTGATTGAGAACATAATACAGGTAATCGTGCCTGCGTATATCAGTACGAAGCCGGCCAATCGTATTTTTTACATTCTCTGCCATACACATTTTATACGCCTTTTGACGATATTTTGCAAGCATCCAATCCTGGTTAGCCTCGACCCCTGCGGTCGGGGGCATTCTCACACACCCGGTGTCCATAAAACACTCTTTCTCCGCAATGGGACTAAAAAATAACAGCCTCCCCTAAACCCCAAGTTTGAGATAATTAATATTGACATCGCTTTGGAACTATTGAATAATCGACCACGAGAATGTTTAAACTATCGGACTCAGACAGAGGTCTTCTGGAGCAAGCCTATGTGTTACGCTTCAGATTAAAATTTGGGACGGATAAAATTTATATAACAGTTATTAGAAGGTTTAGCTATGGATAATAATATATCATCAAAGCACAATACTGTTTTTATTTTTTTTCTAACCTTTCTATTTTTTTCAATATCCGGATGCGGGTCTGCTCAAAAGTTAAAACTAACTAATTCATCGAAAACACCAATTTTCACTGCCAATATACCGAATGTCACATGTTTGGCACTTTCACCAGATAACCTGACTGTTTATGCAGGTCAATCCAATGGAAAGGTGATTGCATATGATATAAGTCATGCAACATCTATTCCTCTTGACATCAATTGCGAAGGCAGACCATCTCATATAGCGGTTCATCCAAATGGGGCTATAATCGGCATTGGCACCTCTAAGAAAAGTGTAGAACTATGGGACATTAAGCAAAATAAGCGACTCATGACTTTATCATGCACTCCAATGCACCTTAATTCTTTCTGTTTTTCTTCAACTGGGTCAATGATTATGGCAGCGTATAGCTGCGATTCTGACTGTGCGATAGTAAGCGGGTCACTTGTAGAACGTAATTCAATCATTATATGGGATACTGACAATGGTAGAATGAGACGGCGTTTCGATTGGCAAGCTGCCACGGTAGCAGATGCAAAATTCTCACCTGATGAAAATTCTGTGTTCTCGGTCGGTGGGGATTGTTTACAGTGGGATATAACTACAGGTAAAATTCTAAAAACGTTTACAGGCAAGCACGGACATTTTAAGGGTATTAATG
>JAPLMV010000126.1 GCA_026386835.1 Planctomycetota bacterium
CTCTTCTCTGCGTTCTCTGTGACCTCTGTGGCTAACGTTTTTTTCGACCAAACGCGCAGCTTCGCCCCTTTATAGAGAGGCGCTATTTTTTTGCGCCCAGTTTTTAACTTTGACTTTTGGTTTTGGGTCGTGATTTATGAGTTATAGAAAAACAGTGTTAATCCGTGTTAACCCGTGTCAAAAAAATCTCTGCGTTCTCGGCGGCCTCTGCGGTAAAACCTTTTGACCAAAAATATCAAATTATGCAAAACAAACCCAATTTCCAAAATACTAAAAACGCTTTAACTTTATTAAATATAAGGAATTACAACAAATTATGAGATGTGGACTATTATGCAAAACAAACCCAATCAAACCCAATCTCAGTGGGGTTTGCCATATATTTGGTGTCTTTTGGCGTACCTTGGATGTACTTTGGAATGCGTTGGGATGTCCTCTGATGCGCGCTGATGACATCTGGCGACAGTTGCTGCCGGGAACTCACGACAATCTATATGTTGACTGGCTTTTTCTTAAATTCTTTAACAGTTTTCAGGAGTGCAAAATGTCGGATTTTTTGATGAGAAGTAAAATCGTCAACAATCTTTTCAAGCTGCTCCATATCTCGGCCGTGCATCATAGCAAAAAGATTGTAAGGCCAGCCGGGAAAAGTTTTTCGCTGGTAGCAGTGGCTGACGTTATTCGACGCTGCAAGCTGCCTGCCGACTTCGGCGATGCGGTTATCTTCCACCGCGCAGGCAAACATCGCATTAGCCATAAACCCAAGCTTGTGATAATCGACAACGGCCGCAATTCGCCGAATAACGCTTTTGTCAAAAAGGCTTTGTATGGCCTGCAAGGCATTAGGAAAAGGTTCAGAAACAATTTCCAAATTCTGCTGGAGTTTTGAGAGAGTGGCCTTTTCCTCTTTATTTAAGTGTATCTCTGTTTTCTCTGTGTCCTCTCGGTTCGACATGCTCACCGTCCTGAGCGAAGTCGAAGGAGTGGCTAAAATCTTTCCTTCACAGGATAGTAACGATTTGCCGCCGCTTTCGGCATCGAATCGCACATCCAGTTTAAAAATACGCTCAGCAGGGAGACTATAAAAGTCAATTTTGAAACGAGCCGACAAGTTTAATAATATTTCCTCGATTTGGTTATCTGATTTTGCCTGCAAGGTAAACCACATATTATAATAATGTTTCCTCAAATAATTATGGGAAACATTCTCGATGGCATTAACTGCTTTGGCAACATCCAGCAGATTATCCTGGGGTATATGCGCCGCAACTAACGTGCCCGCCATACCAAGCGCGCGATGATTTATTATGGCAGTTATACGCCG
This sequence comes from Planctomycetota bacterium, assembly GCA_026386835.1. Classification (GTDB taxonomy): domain Bacteria; phylum Planctomycetota; class Phycisphaerae; order Sedimentisphaerales; family Anaerobacaceae; genus JAPLMV01. The sequence goes on from JAPLMV010000126.1 coordinate 1,325, forward strand.
AATAACACCTGTCTTTTTCAGTTCACTTGTTTGTTTTAGAACTGTATCCTCATCGCAGCCAATCTCTTTGGCTATTTGTGCAAATGGATTCGAACAAATCGGCAAACCTTTTTGAAGTAGATTACACAATCGCCCCTGCAGTTTTGTCAAATGCACACTCACCTTTGGCCTTTCGGCTGATAATTACAAACCGGGTCTGCGGCCAAATGGTCGCCGGTTATTGCATAAGCTCTTGCCCGGCATCCCCCACAGATGGCTATGTACTCACAGGCTCCACAGACGCCTTTATATTCCTCAAGGTTGCGAATTTTTTTCAGCAGTTCCGATTCCCGCCATATTCTGCCGAAATTAAAATTATTTTTAATCAAGTTGCCTGCTGGTACGTCATGGAACCCGCAAATCTGAACATCACCGCGATAACTTATAAAGCCAAATTGCCTGCCGCCTATGCAGCCTTTGGCATTTTTATTTAATTTTTCCATTTTTTCCTGCCTGCATATTCTTGCAAACTGAGGCCCGCAGGTAATCCTTACCTCAATTTCTGATTCGAGTTTAATCCTCAGCATATCATGCAGCAAAGTTTCGTACTCTACGGGGTCGAGAATCTCGTCGGCTATTTGTTTTCCTCTGCCGGTTGGAACGAGTATGAACGGATTAAAGCAGGATGCCCCCAATTTTTTAGCCAGTTCCACTATGCCGTGAAATTCGTCAATGTTCAATTTACAAAAGGTCGTATTAATTTGAAATCTCACATGAGCATTTTGAACGGTTTTCGCGGCGTTGACAGCCACATCAAAGGAACCGTCGGTTTGCCTAAATGCATCATGCGTTTCCGCAGTTGCACCGTCCAGCGAGATAGACAATGCCGCAATGCCTGCCTTTTTCAATTTGACGATGGACTCAACGTTAATCCCATATCCGCATGTTGCCATAACCATCCGCAGCCCAAGACCTTTGCCGTACTCGATAAGCTCATAAATATCGCTGCGTTCCATCGGCTCACCGCCGGTCAGGATTATCATACACTTATTGAATCTGGCTACGGCTTTAAGTGTTTTTTTACACTGTTCTGTCGTCAGTTCTTTCGCTTTTTTTTCGCTGTTGGTACTTGCGCGGCAATGCTGACAGTTGCATTGACAAAGGCGGGTAACCTCAAAAGCGATAATATCAGGCCTGACTAATTTGCGACCTGTTCTGCCTGAACGACCCTTCGAGATTTTAGCTTTTAGCCTTTTAATAATTTTGCTGCCTCTCTAGCAAAGTATGTAATAATAATATCGGCCCCTGCACGTTTAATGGAATAGAGCATTTCAAGCATCGCTTGTTTTTTATCTAAAAGCCCAGCCTTGGCCGCCGCATTTAGCATCATATATTCGCCGCTGACATTATATGCCGCTATGGGACAATCAAAACGATGTTTTGCCCTGTGTATAATATCCAAAAAACAAAGTGCCGGCTTAATCATAACAATATCAGCGCCTTCTTCTATATCGAGTGCGATTTCCTGCATTGCCTGGTCGGAATTGGCGGTGTCCATTTGATAACTTTTACGGTCCCCGAACACCGGTGCAGAATCAGCGGCGTCCCTGAATGGACCATAAAAGGCTGATGCATACTTTGCCGAATAGGCCATAATTGCCGTGTCGTGAAAGCCATTCTTTTCGAGACACTGGCGAATGTACCCAACTCGTCCATCCATCATGTCGGATGGGGCAACTATATCGGCACCTGCATGGGCATGCGACAACGCAATCTTCGCCAATAATTCGCAGGCCGAGTCGTTATCTATTTTATTATCCTTCAACACGCCGCAGTGGCCGCTTCTGGTATATGCGCAAAGACAAACATCTGTAATTACAAGAAGCTGCGGCACGGCTTTTTTAATTTCCTTAACCGCCTGTTGCACAACGCCGTTATGTGCCCATGCCTGGGAGCCAAGTTCGTCTTTTTTCTTTGGCAGGCCGAATATAAGCACCGCTGGTATCCCCAAAGCAGCAACCTGGCTGGCTTCGTGTGCGGCTGTGTCCGGCGAAAAATGAAAACAGTCCGTCATTGATTCAATGGGTTCTTTCAGGCCTTTGCCCTCTTTTACAAACAATGGATAAACAAAATTATCCACACTCAAAATAGTCTGTCGCACAAGCCGCCGCATAGGCTCGCTGCTTCGCAATCTTCGCATCCTGATTTTTGGGAAACTCATTAAAAACTCCTTGCACTCTCTATCGGCATGGTCTTTGCCCTGGTTATCTCTTCATCTGTCAGATAACATACCGGTTCATTAAGCCAGTATTCGTCGTCGCTCTTTTCGCCCAAAAATCTAAAATTGCCTTTGCACAGTTCGAACCATTTGCACGTCAAACATCTTTTGTCGGCGAACCTGGATTTATTCCGCAGCTTCTTCAATACCGGCTCATTTGGGTTTTCCCAGATTTGGCGGAAACTATTTTTTCTAATATCACCGAGCGAATAATTTCGCCAGAACTGGTCTGCGTACACGTTCCCGTCCCAGCCGATGCCGGCGATTTTCTCGCCCGTTTTATTGCCGCCGTTTAGCAGCAGCAATTCTTTTGCTGATTCGTAATGCCGGCTGTGTTCCCGAGCCATTTTTACAAGAAGATAAGGCGCATCTGCGTGGTTGCCGACAGTGAACACCTCGTCAAGCAGTCCTTTTTTTACATATCCATCAGTCTTTTCTATTATTGTGTCAATTGCCCTGCGTGTCTGTTCCTGCGTCATAGGCGAAGTAAGCTCTTTTGCCCTGCCCGTATGAATCAAATGGTAAAAGCAAATCCTCCGCACACCGGCTGAAACAGCAATATCAAAAACAAACGGGATATGGTCGGCGTTTGTATTTGTCATTGTAAAACGCAGCCCTGTTTTCAGACCGGCCTTTCTGCAATTTTCAATGCCTTCCATCGCTGCCTTGAAACTGCCTTTCGCAACTCGAAATTCATCATGGAACTTTTCATCGCCATCGATTGAAACGCCCGCATAGCTTACGCCGGCCTGTGCCATCTTTTGAGCCGTTTGTGAATCTATCAATGTCCCGTTGGTGGAAATAACTGTTCGCAGCCCAATGCGTTTCGCATGGGCTAATAATTCAAATAAATCCTCTCGCAATAATGGCTCACCGCCGCTGAATAAAACCACAGGGCATTTAATTTCCGCAAGGTCCGACAACAATCGTTTCGCCTCGACCGTGGTCATTTCGTTATCGCCTGCGATATTTTTCGAAGAACTATAGCAATGCAGGCATTTGAGATTGCACCTTTTGGTACAGTTATAGACCGCAACCGGTCCGAAGGTATTATCCCTGCTGTACCTTAGATAATCGGATTGCCCATGCACGCCGCAATATAGTTTTGAGATATTTATCATTTGTACGCGCCTTCTATTGCCGCAAGTAATCCGTCAATGGTATGCTCGTTGGCTTCAACGTCAACTTTTATCCCGAATTTTTTCAGCTCTTGCGAAGTTATCGGCCCGATAGATGCTATTTTAACATTACTCGCCTTTTTAATATCGCTCGAAATCTGCTCAAAAAATCCCTTTACTGAAGATGGGCTTGCGAATGTCAGCCAGTCAATTATTCCTTCGCTGATTCGCTCTTTAAGCCGTCCACATTTGTTTTTTTGCGTTACAATTTCATAAAGGGCCGCACTTTGAACCTCTGCACCCGCCTGCGTCAGCAATTTATTAAGTTCATCTGATGCAAGCTCTGAACGCAAAAGCAGTACCTTATTCTCTTTCAAATTCGTATACTTTGTTAATTCTTTGCCGAGGTCTTCGCTGGTAAATACGCTCGGGACAAAATCTGCTCTTATTCCAAACTCGCTTAATTTAGCTGCTGTTTCGCTGCCTATGGCCGCAATCTTTGCGGAACCAAAAATCCTGCCGTCCTTACCCAGTTTCCGCAAGGCGTCAAAAAAAATCGATACGCCGTTGGCACTTGTAAAGATTACCCAGTCGAATTCTGCCAACTCCGCAGGTATTTTCAAAAACCGGTTTGTCTGCGTTGATGGTTTGATTTTTATTGTCGCAAGTTCAATCGCATTACCGCCTCGCTGAATAATCTTTGCTGCAAACTCGGCATTACCTTTCTGGTCGCGTGTGACAACTATATTTTTGCCGAATAGCGGCTTTTTCGTAAACCAGTTCAGCTTTGAATTACCTTTTGCGGCCTTACCGACAATAATTATTGCCGGCGGCTTGACTTTCTTTTTGATACATTCTTCGCATATTTTTTTAAGTGAAGTCAACAAAATCTTTTGACCCGACAAAGTGGCATCTGCAATCACCGCAGCCGGCATATCTCCCGCCATTCCGTTTTTTATAAGTTCGCCGACGATAAATTTCAAACTTCCCATAGCCATATAAAAAACTATCGTCCCGCTGAATTTTGCAAATAATTGCCAGTCGATGCCGCTATTCTTTTTTCCGTCAGCTTCGCGGCCGGTAACAAAAATCACCTCAGAACTGTAATTTCTATCGGTAAGCATAATTCCTGCGTATTCTGCCGCCGCTATACCGGCGGTGATGCCCGGCACTATTTCGAAATCTATGCCCGCCTGGGCAAGAATAGCGGCCTCTTCGCCGCCTCTGCCGAATATGCACGGGTCGCCGCCTTTTAGCCGAACAACAATTTGTCTCTTCGACGACTTTTCAATCAGTAACTTATTTATTTCTTCCTGCGTAACTGAGCTTTTGCCTGTCCGCTTGGGTGCATTAATAATCTCTGCTGTCGGCCTGACGTAATTCAGCAGGAGGGGGTTAGCCAGCTTGTCGCAGATTACACAGTCAGCCAGCTTTAGCAATTCTGCCCCGCGAACGGTAATCAACCCGGGCTCGCCTGGTCCTGCCCCGACCAGATATACTTTACCTTTTATTTTACTTATGGTCATTTTTTCAAGTTTTCTAAAATCTCTCTGCCGCCCGCATCGAGCATTTCGCAGGCGATTTTTTTGGCCAGTTCGCCGGCCTTTTCAATTTTTCCGGTAATTTCTCGCCTGATAAAATTCCGGCCCTGCAAATCAGATATAAATGCCCTAATCATAATATCATTTCCGGCAATGTTTGCAAATGCCCCGGCCGGTGCATGACATCCGCATTGCATTATTTCGAGAATCTGCCTCTCGGCATAAGTAATAGTGCGGGTTGCCTTGTCATCTATCGCGGCAATCAGTTTATTCACATCGCCGTCATCGCACCTTGTCTGAACAGCCAAAGCCCCCTGCGCAGGAGCCGGAATAAATTGAGCAGGGTCAAAACATATCGAGATTTTTTCCGCCAGTCCCAGCCGTTCCAGACCGGCTCTTGCCAGTAAGCATGCATCAAATTTGCCGTCGGCCACCTGTTTTATCCGCGTGGTGACATTGCCTCGAATCGGCAGTACTTCCAAATCTTTCCTCAAATGTTTTATTTGAACCGCCCGCCTCAAACTCGAGGTGCCTATTGTTGCAGATGACGGCAGGCGAGTTATTGAATCGACTTTTGATTTGCACACCAGGCAATCCTCGCAAAATCGCCTCTCGCAAACCGCCGCAATGGTCAGTCCCTCCCGCTCTTTAACAGGCAAATCCTTTAAGCTGTGTACCGCAAAATCCGCCTGACCCGCCAGAAGGGCATCTTCCACCTGCGTAGTAAAAAAACCGCTGTCTTTGAGGTCCCACAATGCCGTGTTTCTGTCACGGTCACCTTTGGTGGTTATTTCTTTTATTTTTATTTTTATATCAGGATAAATCTTTTTCAAGGCGGAGATG
>JAPLMV010000320.1 GCA_026386835.1 Planctomycetota bacterium
TAAGAATAAAGGCAGAAAAAAAATGAAAGAGATTATCAGTGTTGAGGTAAAAACGCAGAAGGCGAATTTTGTCAAAGTCAAAACGGATTTGCTGGCGGTAGGAGTTTTTTCAGACGTCAAAGGGCTGGACAAATTAAATAAAGAGCTGGACGGCAAACTCGGCGGAGCTATAGAGCGATTGATTAAGCTCGAAGATTTCAAAGGCAGGGATGGAACAGGGGCTGTTGTTTACGGCAACGGCAAAATCGGGGCAAAGAGAATTTTGCTGGTCGGGCTTGGCGAAAAGAAAAAGGCAAAACTCGATACGGTTCGTAAGGCCGCAGCATACGCAGCCAATAAGGCCGTTGATATGAAAGCAGAGAGTTTGGGTCTTGCTTTGCACAGGCCGTTCGACGGTCAGTTTGACTTGGCTGTTATGGGAAGGGTTATAACAGAGGGGATATATTTCGGCGGCTACCGTTATGATGAATATGTTACAGCAGGAGAAAACGGCAGGCGGGGAAAGCTTAAAGTGGAACTGGTAGAACCGGATAAAGCCAAATTGAAGAAGCTAAACGAAGGACTTTCTTGTGGTGCTACTATAGGCAAGGCTCAAAGCTATGCCAGGACACTATCGAATCGGCCGGGCACTGTTATAAACCCGCCGGAACTTGCTGCAATAGCCAAGAGGATGGTTAAAGGGCTCAAAGGGCTAAGCTGTAATATTCTCGACGAGAAGCAATTGAAGGCAAAAAAGATGGGCGGCATTCTTGCGGTTGGGGCGGGTTCAAAAACACCGCCGAGATTGATTATTTTGAAATATAGTCCATCGGGCAGCAGAGCGAGAAAATTGCCGACCATAGCATTGGTGGGAAAGGCAATAACATTTGATTCAGGCGGGATAAGCATTAAACCGTCGGCTGATATGGACCAGATGAAATTAGATAAGTCAGGCGGAATTACTGTGCTGTGTACAATGAAAGCGGCGGCGGAGCTGAAGCTGCCGATAAATATTTACGGACTGATACCTTCTGCGGAAAATATGCCCAGCGGTACGAGTTATCGGCCTGGTGACATCGTTACGACATTTAGCGGAAAAACCGTCGAAATTCTCAATACCGATGCCGAAGGCAGGATGATACTGTGCGATGCGATTAGTTATGCGGTCAAACAGAAGTGCGACATCATTGTTGATATTGCGACGCTGACTGGTGCGTGCGTTGTTGCATTGGGCAAGTTTATGGCAGGGCTGATGGGCAACGACGATGATTTGATAAAACAGATGCAGAAGGCCTCTGAGGAAAGCGGCGAAAAGGTTTGGCCTATGCCGAGCGGCGAGGAGTATGCCAAAGAGATGAAGAGTAAAATTGCAGACCTGAAAAATACGGGCGGCAGATGGGGCGGGGCATGCACGGCGGCGGCATTTTTAAGGCAGTTTGTCGATGAAAAAAAATGGGCACATCTGGATATTGCAGGGATGGACCTTTTTGAAAAGGCGACGGAATTTTCGGCAGAGGGTTCGAGCGGATACGGCGTGCGGCTTTTGACAACCTATCTTATGAATCTGGCTGAAAAGTAAATCCGCCTGCGGCGGATAAAAGTGCATTTAAGCAGAAGGCTAAAAAAATGAAAAGTAAACCTGAAAAAAGTATAGATACCAAAAGGATAGCAAATGCTGTTAAGGAAATACTTCTCGCTATCGGGGAAGATGTCGAACGTGAAGGTCTCAGAGCTACGCCGTCACGGGTCGCTGATATGTATTGTGAACTGCTTGGCGGGATGAGGGAAAACCCGAAGGAACATCTTCACAGCGTTTTTACTGAAAACTATGACGAAATAGTTTTGCTGCGTGATGTACCTTTTTACAGCATTTGTGAGCATCATCTGATGCCGTTTATCGGCTCTGCTCATGTGGCCTATCTGCCCAGCGGCGCTGTGCTCGGAATCAGCAAGCTGGCACGGATTGTGGATTGTTTTGCCCGCCGGCTTCAGGTTCAGGAGCGGCTTACCGACCAGATAGCTGAATTTATAATGACCAGCTTAAAACCAAAAGGTGTTGCTGTTGTAATCGAGGCATCGCACAGTTGTATGACTATCCGCGGGATAAAAAAGCCAGGCTCGGTTATGGTGACATCATCTCTTCGCGGGATATTCAGGAAAGACCCGAGAAGCCGCAACGAGGTTATGAGTTTGATTCACAGCGGGAATAAGTAGAATAGTTCGTGGTTTGTAGACAGGTTTTGTATGCATAAATTGGCCAGGAGCGTGCGGTTTTCGATAACACCCTTTTTGCCGGAAGATAATCAGGGTTTTAATTCGTTTGCATCAAAGCCGGCAGGGGAAGGGCTGGCGATTTTTTTTGAATTGTGCGTTGCTCTGGCAGG
>JAPLMV010000271.1 GCA_026386835.1 Planctomycetota bacterium
TGGCAGGTCAGATTAACGGGACAAGCGGTTACGAAGAAGCTGCCGGCCAGGGAATCATCGCAGGCATAAACGCCGCAGCAAAAGTCCGGAACAAAGAGCCGCTTATTCTCGGCAGAGACCAGGCATATATCGGCGTGATGATAGACGATTTGCTGACCAAAGGCATTGATGAGCCGTATCGAATGTTTACATCGCGTGCCGAATTCCGGCTGTCGCTGCGGGCCGACAATGCCGACAGAAGATTGACACCCATCGGCAAATCTGTCGGACTTGTGGATGGCAAACGATGGGAAAAATACCAAAATAAAATTGCGAATCTTGAAAAGCTCAAAGATTATCTGCGGAACACGCGTTCTGTCGGCTTAAGTCTGTGGGAGCAGCTCGGCCAGCCAGGAAATTCGCTTTGCACAACGCTGTTTGATAATCACGATGTCATAACCGCCGGGTTTTCAAAAGACGTGATAGAGGCCGCAATCATCGATGCCAAATACGAGGGTTATCTCGATAAACAGCAGCGATTGGCAGCGGATTTCAGGAATCTCGAGAATAAAAAAATTCCCGCAGATTTGGATTACGACAGCATCGCACACCTTAAAGCCGAGGCTAAGCAAAAACTTACAAGGTTCAGACCTGCGACACTGGCGCAAGTCTCACGAATAAGCGGCATCACCCCCGCTGACATCATTGTGATTCAAATTCATTTGAAAAAATATCACAGCCGATAGCTCAATGGAAAAATTATGACCGAACTATCCGAAAATATATATAATCAATCCGTCAGCCAAGATGAACCGAAGTTCAAGCTCTGGCGTTCGGCTGGGCTGCTCCTTACATACAAATGCAACTGCCGCTGTGAGTTTTGCTATTATAATTGTTCCCCTGAGCAGGACGGCCTTATGCCGATAGATACCGCCATCGCCGCCTGGCAGTCGCTAAAAAACCTTGCCGGCAGCTCCGCCAGGATTCACCTTACTGGCGGCGAACCTTTCCTATATTGGGAACACCTGCTGAAAATCCTTGAGGAGGCAAAAAAACAAAACCTCGGCCCGGTAGATATGATTGAAACGAACGGTTTCTGGGCTGCCAACGAAAAAATTATCACCGAACGGTTGAAAATCCTCGATGGGCTTGGTATGCAGCGTCTGAAAATCAGTTGCGACCCGTTTCATCAGGAATATGTCAATATAGAATTTGTCCGCAGATTGGCGGAGGTTGGAACAAAATGCCTTGGGGCTGAGCGGATAATGGTACGCTGGGAAAAATACCTTACCAACTCCATCGACGTGAAAAACATTGCAGACAAGCAGCGAAATCAGCAATATATTTCGGCGATGAAGGATTATCCCTGCCGCTTTACAGGAAGGGCCGCGGGGAAACTGGCGGAACTTGCTGCTGAAAAACCAGCCGAAGCTTTTGCATCAGCCGATTGCAGACACAGCTTCCTCGATTCAAAAGGCGTACATATTGACCCGTATGGGAATGTCTTCAGCGGCACCTGCAGCGGCATCATCATCGCCAACATAAATCAAACTCCGCTCGATGCTGTGTGGAAAAATTTTCAGCCTGCCAATAATGAATTGCTTGATACGCTCTTTCAGTCTGGCCCGACAGGCCTTCTCGAAAAGGCCTTGAAGCTGGGTTACAGACAAAAACCGACCTATGCGGGCAAGTGCCACCTTTGCGCCGATATAAGGCAGTTCCTCTTTGATAAAGGCGTTGATAAATACACCTTCGGCCCGGCTACCATTTATCGATAAAGGCCGTGTTGGTATATATAATCAGCAACAGCAGGGGCAACCATATCACTTATATCCAGGCCTGTCGCCAATCGCCTTCGTATTTCCGTGCTGCTTATATCAATCAGCGGCGTCGGTATGACATTTTGTTGAAGTTTCTTAATGCGCTGTGCCCCCCAGATACCTTCAAATCTCCCGAAATCAGGCGTATCAAATCCTGCCCTGTACATAACTGACAAATTACACTGGTCAATCAATTCGGCAATTCTGTACCAATATTGCAGGTCGTTTATGCTATCGGCTCCTATCAGCCAGTAAAGTATAGTTTCTATGCCATACTGTGCCTGAAATTTTTTCACTGTCTCGAGAGTATAACTGGGTTCAGGCTGTTTTAGCTCACAATCGCTCACTTCAAAATTTTCATTGCCCTTAATCGCCAAAGCTATCATATTCAGCCGGTCGTCATCGCCTGCCTTTGGAAGAAAATGTTTCAAAGGTGAACGTTTTGCCGGAATAAAAATAATTTTTTCTGCGCCCGTATATTCGCCTGCAATCGACGCAACAGCCGTATGACCAGGATGAATCGGGTCAAATGTGCCGCCGAACAATACTATTTTTCTGTTAGCCATAAAACCAGCAACAAACGATTATATTTTCTTTGAAAATTATATGTCCTCAAACACGCCTATAAGTGCCATATAACACATCTAATAAAAACACATTCCATGAACGGTTTCTTCCATTCAATAAAAAAAACGTTTATCGTATTGGCTTAGTACAAATTTATGCCTCTGCAAATCATCTCCGTCACCAGAGCGTCTGCCATCATAAGCAGTATACAAACTCACGTAAAACCATTACAGCAAAAAATTTAATGAAGTATTTTCAAACTTTTGGACGATAAAAAATGTATGAATATTAGTTTCGTTTAATAGTCCGAACATAGAATAGTTTTGAAAGGAAACATAATGGCTAAGAAGAAAGTCGCAAAAAAGAAAGTTGCAAAAAAGAAAGTCGCAAAAAAGAAAAAATAGCGTAACCAATTAACACGGATTAGCAAGTTATGCGAAAATGGAAGGTTTTGCTGAAGATGTAAAACCTTCCATTTTTATTTGTATACGAATTTTCAAATTGTCATCGCCTTTTATCATTTCCGACATCCTTAAATGCCTTCTTGCAATCATACGTTAATCCCTTATACTATATTTCCATAATCCCAATCGTAGATTATTAAAAGAAGTGAGTATATGGATAGTTTCAATTACAAAAATGGTAAGTTATTTGCTGAAGACGTGGAAGTCCTGAAAATAGCCGCCAAAGTGGGCACACCTGTCTACATATACAGTAAGGCCACGTTCACAGAGCATTTGCAAAAGGTGCAAAAGGCCTATAGCGAACTTGACTCAACTGTCTGCTATTCCGTAAAGGCTTGCAGCAACATAAACATCCTGAAATTTATGTCTGCGGCAGGGAGCGGCTTTGATATCGTCAGCGGCGGCGAGCTATACCGCGCCATGCAGGCAGGGGCAGATGTTTCAAAAATAGTTTACGCAGGCGTTGGTAAAACCGACAAGGAAATCGTCGAAGCTTTAAAAGCCGGTATCGGCTATTTCAATATCGAACCCAAAGCCGCGCTGCGTGTCAATCCTGATGTCGACCCTAAAACTCACAGTTATACCACCACCGGCAAAAAGGAAACAAAGTTCGGTGTCGATATCGAGCGGGCACGAAGGGTCTTTTGCGACTACGGCAAAAATAAAACGGTAAATCTTTGCGCAATCCATATACATCTTGGTTCTGCCGGTCATACCGTTGAGCCGTACGTAGAAGCCCTCGAAAAAATATTGGCCCTTATCGAACAATTACGCAATGACGGATTCGCCATCGAAGCGGTTGATATTGGCGGCGGTATGGGCGCCGATTACATTACCGGCACCGCCCCAACTGCCGCAGAGTAT
>JAPLMV010000230.1 GCA_026386835.1 Planctomycetota bacterium
AAAAAGCCGCAATGTTTAGCGACCGTATCCGGCTAATTGAACGCCTCGACCGCCGCGGCACACCGGATGAAAACGTCCAGCCGGAACTCTTCGCCGCCCAGCCTGCGGAAGCCCTCGAACAGCTCCAGAAAATCCTAAATGCCGACCATCCCATCAGGATTATCGAGGGCATCGACATCGCCCACATCTCAGGGTCCCAGTCCGTCGGCTCGCTGGTCAAATTCATTGACGGCAGAGCGTTCAAAAATGGCTACCGCCGTTTCAAAATAAAAACCGTAGAAGGTATCGACGATTATGCGATGATTGCCGAGGTTGTTAAACGCCGCTATAAATACGCTCTTGAAGGTCAGGAGCTTTGGCCAGACCTTATCTTAATCGATGGCGGCTTAGGACAGCTCCACGCCGCAGAACATGCACTAAAGGAAATGTTGACCGCAAACCACCAGCCGCGAGATATGAAAATCGCCGCCATGGCCAAACGCGAAGAAGAGCTTTTTATTTCCAATTTCCAATTTCCAAATGCCAATTTGAAATCTGAAATTAAAAATTTGAAATTGCCCCGCACATCCCCAGCCCTGAAGCTCCTTCAGTACGTCCGCGACGAATCCCATCGTTTCGCCCAGCACTACCACCATCTTCTACGCGACAAAAACTTATTAGACCAGTAACATTTTTCCCGCTCACATATTAGTTTTATTTATCTTGCCTCAGCCATCGAACGAATTCGGCAAGGCCAGCCTGGATTGTGGTCGTCGGGTTATAGCCGAGTTCATTGGCAGCCATTGTTATATCGGCGAAGGTTTTTTCGACGTCGCCCGGCTGAAGGGGTATGTTTTGCCTGACTGCTTTTTTGCCGAGGGCTTTTTCGAGCTCGGCAATTAAATCGTTGACGCTTATGGGCATTGATTCGCCCAGGTTGTATATGTGGAAGCCGTCGCATTTTTGGATTGCGGCAGCGACGCCGTCAATTATGTCGTCGATGTAAGTGAAATCGCGCATCATAGAGCCGTCGCCATAGACGGGTATGGGTTTACCCTGCTCGATGAGTTTTGCGAATTTGTGGATGGCAAGGTCCGGCCTCTGGCAAGGACCATAGACGGTAAAGAACCGCATACAGGTTATTGGGATTTTGTAAAGGTGGTGATATGTGTGGCAGATGAGTTCACAGGCTTTCTTGGTTGCAGCGTAGGGCGAAATTGGAAAATCGACGTTGTCTGCTTCGGAGAACGGAATTTTTTTATTGTTGCCGTAGACGCTTGAGCTTGAGGCGAAAATGAATTTTTGTATTTTGTACTTTTTTGCGGCATCGAGCAGCACCATCGTTCCATTTATATTGACATCGGCATAGAGGAGCGGCTGGTCAATCGACGGCCGCACGCCCGCACGGGCAGCAAGGTGTGCGATTATATCGATTTTGTCGCTGACGGCTTTATCCATAGCGGCGATATCCCGAATATCAGCTTCGATAAGGCGGAAGTTTTTATTTTTAAGGCAGCTTTCGATATTTCGGTGTTTTATTTTCGGGTCATAAAACTCGTCGAAATTATCAACACCGACGACATTGAAACCGTCAGCCAGAAGTCGCCGGCTCAAGTGTGAACCGATAAAGCCAGCAGCACCGGTAATTAATACTTTCATATTGTTCCTTATCATGCTGAAAAGATAATAATCGATCCGAAAGCCAGCGGGATTAATGAGGAAATCCTGATAAAAGCAACTGGTTGACTCTCGAACCAGCCCATTAATGAGCCGGCTTTTTTTGCCCCTATCGCAAACACCACCAGGCCGGACAGCAGGAAAATTATGCCGAGTGTGATTATAACCCAATGTATTCGACATTGCTGAACGCCCAGAAACAAAATCACCGCAATTGTGATTCTTATTGATGCTGCGATATGCGGACCGATTCCGACTTTGAAGAAACTAATCAAGCTTTTAATGATTGCGGGCCTTACCAAAAAGATAATGCCGGCGCAAATGAAAAGGATACCTAAAGTTCGAACAGCCATTTGCATAAAGCACCTCCATTTATTTTCTTCCGATACTATAATATTCAAAACCTGCTTTTCTGACGACCTGGGGCTCGTAAAGATTTCTGCCGTCGAAGATAACAGGCTTCCTCAGCCGTTTTGCGATAATTTCGAAGTCGGGATTTCTGAACTCCTGCCAATCGGTTAGAATGACAAGGGCATCTGCGCCGTCGAGCGTGTCATATCCATTTTCGAGTATCTGGATTTTACCTTCCAGTACACCAGCGGCTGCTTCGGGGTCATAGGCCTTGATTTTTACTCCGCAGCCGAGAAGTTTATTTATGCAGTAAACTGCGGGAGATTCCCTTGTATCATCGGTCTTTGCCTTAAAGGCAAGTCCCCATGCAGCCAGCGTGGTTTTATTTTCCCGACCCGCAAAATAATCCATGATGCGTTTTGTGAAACGTTCCTGCTGCTTTATGTTCACGGCCTGTATTGCTCTGGCAATGGTCATTTCAATGCCGTTAATCGAGCCTGTATGGATAAGGGCGCGAATATCCTTTGGAAAACAACTGCCGCCAAAGCCCAGTCCAGGAAACAGGAAAGATTGTCCTATTCGTGAGTCGCTGCCAAGACCATGCCTTACCATTTCGACATCTGCGCCGAGTTTTTCGCACAGCTCTGAGATTTCGTTCATAAACGAGATTCTTGAAGCGAGCATTGTGTTTGCAGCGTATTTGGTCATTTCAGCAGAAACAGGGTCCATAAATATTATTCTATTGCTCCTTCGCATAAATGGTGCGTAGAGCTGCTTCATTATTTCCCTTACAGCAGGATTTATTGTTCCAATAATGATTCTGTCGGGACTCATAAAATCTTCGACCGCTGCGCCTTCCTTCAGGAACTCGGGGTTGCTGACATAATCAAAGGGAACTTGTGTTTTTGATTTTACAAGGTCAGTTATTTTATCGCAGGTGCCTATCGGAACGGTGCTTTTGGTTACGATGATTCGGTATTCTTTGAGGTTCTGTGCTATATGTCCTGCCACATCAAGGACTGCCGATATATCAGCCGAGCCGTCCGGCCTTGAAGGTGTCCCGACGCCGAGGAAGATAACAAGTGAATTGTCGATGCCATATTTCAAGTCGGTCGTAAAGTGCAGGCGACCAAGCTTTTCGTTGTGTTTTACTATCTCAGCCAGGCCGGGTTCATAAATCGGGATGACGCCATTTTTGAGGCCGGTAATTTTCTTTTCATCAACATCTACACATACCACATCGTTGCCAGCTTCGGCAAAGCAGCCGGCAGTAACCAGTCCAACATAACCGATTCCAACCACGCAAATCTTCATTTTTTCGACTCCTGTTATTCAATTGCACAAGTAAATTTATTCAATAGTTTCTATCATATCGGCGTCAATCTCGACACTGGTAGCCTGGCCGAGCATATCAATCTGTAATACCAACCGTGCGGCTCCTTTGGTTTTTATGACGATACCCTGCAAATCAGTCATTGCACCTGCGATAACGCGGCATCGCTGCCCGGCACTTAGGTATTTATGAGGCACAAGGTCTGCTCCTGTTGTAAGGGCAAGTTCAATCTGAGAAAGTTCCTTAATGAGCTTGTTCTGATCTTTTACTTCAATGAGGTTTGCCACGCGATTGGTCCGCAACAGTTCAATCCTCTGGCTCTCACTGCCGCAGAAGAACAGGTATCCGCCGAAGAGAGGCAAAAGCGAACGAATTATTCTCCCCTTTTGCCGCCGAATCTTCCGGCACATCGGAAGAAAATACCCGATGTCCCTGCGAATCAAATCACCGGCGAGGGCTTTTTCATTTCTGCTTTTTGTATGAGCAACCCACCATTGACCGACAAAGTCACCGATTGATTTTCCCTCAGGCCAACTGACAGGCGGATTGTCGCTTAATTTGAGCAATTCTTCCATCTCCGATTTTATTTATTTTACAGTTTCGTTTCCGACTACTGACTATAGAATTTAAAGATTGTTTTTGCGACATACTCAATCTGTTCTTTTGTCAGTTCAGGATAAACCGGCAGCGACAGTACCTGGCTGCAAAGTTTTTCCGCTGTTGGCAAATCCCATTCCTTATAGCCAAGCTCTTTGAAGCAATCCTGAAGGTGCAGCGGTTTTGGATAAAAAACAGCGGAGCCGATCTGGTTATCAGCCAGAAATTTCAGCAACCGGTCTCTATCTGGCACGGTAATAGTATATTGATGATAAATACTTATATTGTTGCTGTCGATTTTCGGCGGCTTTATCACGGAACCTTTGAAGAATTTGTCATAAATGGCGGCATTTTCTCTCCGCTTTTGGCTCCAGCTGTCGAGGTATTTGAGCTTTACATTGAGAACTGCGCCATGGATGCCGTCGAGGCGGAAATTTCCACCGATTGCCCTGTAAAAATATCGCGGATTTTGGCCGTGGTCCCGAAGTATCTTTACTTTTTCAGCGAGTTTTTCATCATTGGTTGTTACCATGCCGCCATCGCCGAAACCCCCCAGATTTTTAGTCGGGTAAAATGAAAAGCATCCCAAGCAGCCAAAATTGCCGCACTTTATACCATCCTGTGAAGCACCTATGCTTTGGCATGCGTCTTCAACAACGGCCAGATTATGCTTGTGGGCGATTTTCATAATCGGCTTCATCTGGGCAAGCTGCCCGAAAAGATGCACGGGTATAATTGCCTTTGTTTTTTTTGTTATCGTTTTTTCGATAAGAGACGGGTCGATGTTGTAAGAATCAGGCTCTACATCGACGAAGACCGGCTTAGCGCCTAATCTGGCGACGGCGCCTGCGGTGGCAAAGAAGGTAAAAGGACTGGTAATGACTTCATCGCCGCTTTTTATATCAAGAGCCATCAGACTAACCAGCAGAGCATCGGAGCCGCTCGAGACCCCGATAGCGTATTTGCAGCCGCAATACGAGGCGATATTTTTTTCAAATTCCGCAACCGCCGGCCCAAGACACAGCATCTGGCTTTCGCAAACATCCGTTATCGCCTTTACAACTTCGTTTTTGATTGAGGCGTACTGCGCCTTCAAATCCAATAGTGGAACCTGCATCGCATTGCCTCGCAAATTTTAAGCCTTTACAATTTTATTTCGACCCCGCTTGACTAATGCAGTGGCGTTGCGGGAATCGATCACAAGTTTGGCATTTTTCACAATCCAGTTATAATCATAATTGCTATGGTCAGTTGAGATAACAACGGCGTCGTAGCTGGCCAGCATCCTGGAAGATAATTCTTTACTGGTCATTTGCAAATTGTGCTCCCGCTGCTTATGAGTTCTCGGGATATAGGGGTCGTTATAGTCAACCTTCGCCCCTCTTTTCTCAAACAGTTCAATCAGTTCGATGGAAGGAGATTCTCGTAAATCGTCAATATCCTTTTTATATGCCAGCCCGAGTATAAGGACCTTTGAGCCGTTGAGACTCTTTTTGAGATTGTTAAATGCCTCCATAGTTCTTTCAACGACATAGTGCGGCATATTGGTGTTGATTTCGCCGGCCAGTTCGATAAATC
Source organism: Planctomycetota bacterium (assembly GCA_026386835.1). Classification (GTDB taxonomy): domain Bacteria; phylum Planctomycetota; class Phycisphaerae; order Sedimentisphaerales; family Anaerobacaceae; genus JAPLMV01. The sequence goes on from JAPLMV010000230.1 coordinate 5,516, forward strand.
TGGTAGGCATTCCGTATTGTCTTGCCTTCCAGGTCAGATAGAATGGGTCGATGGGGATGCAGTGGCCGCCAAGACCCGGGCCGGGATAAAACGCATTGAAGCCGAACGGCTTTGTGCTTGCGGCCTTGATGACTTCCCAGATGTCGATGCCCATTCTGTCGAATACCATTTTAAGCTCATTGACCATCGCGATATTGATGCAGCGGTAAATGTTTTCGAGTATCTTTGCTGCCTCTGCTACTTCAAGCGTGGATACCGGCACTGTCTTTACGATTGCAAGTCCGTAAAGGCTGTTCGCCAGAGCACAGCAGGTTTCTGTCAGACCGCCCACCACCTTTGGAATAGTTTTTGTCGTATAATGCTTGTTGCCGGGGTCTTCACGTTCGGGAGAAAATGCCAGGTAAAAATCCCTGCCCGCTTTTAGGCCTGTCTTCTCAAGTATAGGAGCGACCATCTCACGTGTAGTGCCAGGGTATGTGGTACTTTCGAGCACGATAAGCTGGCCGGGCCGGAGGTATTTGGCGATGGTTTCACTGCTGGTTATGATAAACTGCATATCAGGCTCGCGATTTTTTGTCAGGGGTGTGGGCACACAGACTATTACCGCATCGACGGTCTTTATGAGCGACATATCGGTAGTGGCTTTGAACAAACCGCTCTTAACCATCCCCCTGACCTGTGCGTGCGGGACATGCTTGATGATGCTTCGGCCTGAATTGAGGGTATTGACCTTTCTTTCGTCGATATCGAAACCGACCACTTTAAGGCCAGCGGATGTAAACTCTCTTACAAGAGGCAGACCTACATAACCAAGCCCCAGAACACCTACTACCACCTTCTTAGTTGCAATCCTTTTTTTCAAATCTCTCATAAGCTCCACCTTCAGAATTTGACTTAAATTCAGCTAAAAACTTCGACCAAACACTGCATATCAGGCAATATCCACATAAACTGGTACATATCTTCGACCGATATATCACAAGACTATTTTATATGTAATGTGTCAGAAAGTCAAAAAGAATCGACCGATAAAACAACCGTACCGTTTTGGGCTGATTATTTTCGATTGACTATCTGGTAAATGTTATTTAATATCGTAAAATAGAAACGCAATTTTGGACGGTGGGATCTTTACCCTACCGTTTTCTCTCAGAAAGGGATAATGGCCGACAAGATTGGAATTTTGTTTACGTGCATAGGCAGAAGGGTCTCTTTGCTCAACAGCTTTCGCACTGCCGCAAAGCAGCTTGGAATAAAAGCAGTATTTTACGGCACTGACACCACGGTACTAAGTTCCGCAACGCAGTTATGCGATAAGGGATTTGTCGTCAAGCCGACCGTACACGCAGGTTATATCAGACAACTGCTTTCAATCGTCAAAACCAACAAAATAAAACTGCTTGTACCGACCGTCGATTTGGATTTGAAAGTTCTCGCTGAAAACAAGGCAAAATTTGCGGCAGCGGGTTGCTGTGTACTTGTCTCAAAACAGAACGTGGTTAATATCTGTCAGGACAAGAGAAAGACATTTAGTTTTCTGGTCAAAAATGGTTTTGACACTCCGCTGACAATGAGCGCCAGCATGGCCCTGTCAAAAAAGAATCTCAATCTGCCTTGTTTTCTTAAACCATGGGATGGCTATGCCAGCAAAGGAAACGCTGTGGTTAAGAATCGCAGGGAACTGGAGGTATTTTCCAAAAGGATACCCAACTGCATCGTGCAGGAACTTATAAAAGGCACCGAATACACGTGTGATGTATATGTTGATTTTGCAATGAAAGTCCGCTGTGTAGTTCCAAGAAAACGCATCGAAATAAGGTCCGGCGAGGTAAGCAAAGGCCAAGTGGTTAAAAATACCGGCATTATGACTGAAGCCGCAAAGCTGGTCGAAAAACTCGGTGCAGGTCCAGGAGTTATAACTTTGCAATTGTTTTTGACAGGGGAAGGAAAAATAAAATTTATCGAAGTAAATCCGCGTTTTGGAGGCGGAGCGCCTCTGTCAATCAAAGCCGGTGCGACCTTTCCAAAATGGCTCCTTCAGGAATTGCTGGGGATAAAAACGAATATTCGTTTTGGCGGCTTCAAAAACAATTTAATTATGCTCCGCTATGACAGCGAAGTCTGGCTGAACCCTCACCATGATTTATAGACTGCCGAAGCAGACAAAGTTTTGATAAGAAGAGAATACAAATGATTTTCAATAAAATAATCGGACCAGCAAACCCCATCTCATGGGCATTGCAATTCTGGCCGGTACTGCTCTGCTCTTTTGTTGTTTCACTGGGGGCAACCTGGCTGTGCAAAAAAATTGCCATAAGATTCGGAATTGTCGATAAGCCCGACGACCTGGTCAAAACCCACAAAGAACCGATAGCATATCTCGGCGGCGTGGGAATATTCATCGGTCTGGCAGTCGGCATCATGATCGGCATAATTTATTTGAAAGACCAAAAATTTTTCGGCACGGCATTGAAATGGCTGCTCGGAATACTGGGCGGCGGTGCGATAGCATGCGTTGTCGGACTGATTGATGATATCCTCGTTATGAAGCCGGGACAGAAAATTCTCGGCCAGATTGTGGCTGCGGTTTTTCTAATACTTGTGGGAGTTATGCCCAACCTGAGTTTAATAGCCGAGCAGGTTAATCTAACGATACCTTATAATATCGAGATAGTTCTGCAGGCATTGGTTGTGGTATTTTTTGTGCTTGGTGCCGCTAATTCATTGAATCTTCTTGACGGGCTTGACGGGCTTTGCGGCGGGGTCACGGCGATCATTACTGTCGCACTGCTCATTTTGTCGGTACATCTGGCAACCTGGGGATCCAACGAAGTGGGCGACCCGGTGCTGATTATAGTCTGCCTCGGACTGGTGGGAGGCGTATGCGGCTTTCTGCCTTTCAACAGGTACCCAGCCAAGATTTTTATGGGCGATGCGGGAAGTATGCTGCTCGGGTTTATGGCGGCATCACTGATGCTTTTATTTTCAAAACAAATTCCCAGATGGTGGCTGGCTTCGATTGTCGTTTTTGGACTGCCGATTCTTGATACCGCTGTGGCACTTGTAAGAAGGCTGATTAATCACAGACCTTTGTTCGTTTCAGACCGCGGGCATATTTATGACCAGATGATAGACCGCGGAATACCCCTGAAAAAAACGGTTAAAATCTGCTATTTACTGGCGGGCATGTATGCACTGATAGGGCTGATGATGAGCCAGATAAGAACAAGATATGCGGCGATTGTGTATGTTATTGTTTTTCTGACTTCTGCAATTGTGGTCTGGAAAAAAGGCTACCTCAAAATGGAAGGACTCAGGGGTGCAGTTAAAAAAAAGCAGTGACAAGACCGCGGTTCTTATTGCCTGGTCTATTTCGTCGCAACTCATGGGAAAAGAGTTTGATGTAAAAAGATAATGGAATTTGTAACCGACAGGGAAATTTACGAAAAGGTAATTTGCGGCCTCGTGCCGGTGGCAAAACAGTTTGTGTGGCTGGCTACCGCGGACCTCAAGGATATGTACGTTGATAAGAATAGAAAACGAGTGCCGTTCCTTGAGGTACTCTCCGATTTGGCGGCAAAGAAGGTCGAAGTCAGGTTATTGCATTCAAAAGAGCCAGGTCCCAATTTCCGAAGGGATTTCGACAGGTATCCGAACCTGGCAAAAGGAATCGAACAGATACTTTGTCCAAGGGTGCATTTTAAATGCGTAATTGTTGACGGAAAATCGGCATACACCGGAAGCGCAAATATTACAGGCGCTGGAATCGGAGCAAAAAGCATAAATAAAAGAAACTTCGAGTCGGGATTTATTACCAGAGACGAAAAACTAGTTGCCATGATTATGGAGCAGTTCGACAATGTCTGGTGTGGGTCGCACTGCAGACCGTGCGGCAGAAAAGAGTTTTGTGCGGA
>JAPLMV010000275.1 GCA_026386835.1 Planctomycetota bacterium
GCCTGTTATAAGGAGAATCTTTTTATTTTCATCAAGTCCCAGCTCCTTTTTGGCTTTGGCCTGCTGCGGATTTTCAAACCCGCTGCGAATGGGACAGCCGACGACATTGACCTTTGCCCTTCGCGGAAGATAATCTTTGGTATCTTCAAACTGTACGAAAATCTCATCTGCCCATTTGGCGATTACCTTATTTGCCTTGCCCGGCACAATATCGACATTCAAAAGCACAACCGGCACCTTGAGCTTATAGCCGGCCCTGCAGACAGGCGCCGCTACAAACCCGCCGACACCGACCACTATGGGGTTTTGAGCATTGGAATCGTTTCTTTGGCGATTTTATAACTTTTGAAAAATGTTGTGAAAAAACGGATAAGCTCCTTTGGCCTAAGCGAAAGCCCCGTAGCCGGCAGTTGTGTATATTCGAAATTTGTTTTTCCGAGGATTTGTGCATCGATGCTTCTGCTGCTGACAAAAAAATGTATTTTTGACTGCGGCTGCAATTTCTTTAGTTTTTCCGCAACCGCAAGTGCCGGATAGATGTGTCCCCCTGTGCCGCCGCCGGCAAAGAAAAAAGTCTTAACGTTCATTACGGGCTATCCTCCAGAGATTCCTTAGTCGAGTGCCTGGCAATGTTTATCAATATTCCGACCGCAAAGGCCGACATCAGCATACTTGTTCCGCCGGCACTTACGAACGGCAGCGGAATTCCTTTTGTGGGAAGTACTACAGTAACCACTCCGATATTAAGTGCCGCCTGAATAGTAATTGCCAGAACTACTGTGCCAGCCAGAAGTTGGCCGAACCGGTCTTTGCACCGCACCACAACGAGGATTCCAAGCCACACAAAAGCAATAAACAAAAGTATCACCGCTGCTGCCCCTATAAAGCCCATTTCCTCGCCGATGATTGCGAAAATAAAATCGGTGGTGTCTTCAGGCAGATGTCCGTATTTGCAGATACCCATGCCGAGGCCTTTGCCCCAGAGGCCGCCAGAGCCAAGTGCTAGAAGTGATTGATTAGCCTGATAGTTAGCGGAATCGGCCCATTTTTCGGGTTGTAAAAAGGCGGCGATTCTTTCCCGCCTGCTCTCAGAACTCATAATCGCAGCTGCAAATCCAATCAGGCCTATCGGTACAGGTGCCAGGATGTGCCACCATTTCACACCTGCAACAAGCAGTATCAAAAATGCGAGAAGCGCTATAAGTGCCGCAGTACCAAAGTCTTCGAGAATAATCAGCAGAACAACCAGGCCGACAATCATGCAGATGGGCACGAATCTTTTCCAGAATAACTTCAGGCTGTCACTAAACTTATCACAATAAGCGGCGAGGAAAATGAGTATAGACCACTTTGCCAGCTCGGATGGCTGGAAACTAATCTTCATCTGGCCTGCGGGGATTTCGAGCCAGCGGCGGGCGTAGTTTTTTTCGACACCTATGCCTGGAATGAGAACGAGTGTAAGCAACGCTAAACTAAGGACTAACAGATACATGGTTGGGGATTTAAACCAGCTTTTAAAACTGAACCTGCGATAATCAAAACAGGAAACTGTGTACATAATAAGTACAGCCAATGGGAAAAACAGGATTTGGCGTAGACTTGGGAAATCGTAAAATCGCTGTAAGTCTAACTCCTGACTGAGGTTAACACCTGCAGAAAAGACAAAAACAGTGCCGACAGCCATTAGCAAAATGCTGACCATCGCGATATAGTTTGGAAGAGGGTTGCTTTCTATTTGCTTAACCATTTGATTTTACTATAGTTATAAAAATTTATAATTACTTTGCCAATTACTCTTTTCAGTGTATTTTCGGCTGTTTTGGAACAATTGCAACAGAAATTTATTAGACATAGGGGATTGCCAAATTCCAATTTATGATTGCCAATTTTGGATTGTTAAATTGGGCAAAATTTTGGCATTAAATTGCGATTAGTCCTTTGCTGTAAAGGGGTTAGGATTATTTCAAAAAGTGACAAAAACTGGCGCGAATTGAGCATTTTTTAACACTTTTTGACAAAAAATGAGCACTTTTTTACACT
>JAPLMV010000274.1 GCA_026386835.1 Planctomycetota bacterium
TATCTTAAAATTAAATGAACGGAGGACAAGGTTCTTATCTGTGTCAGCATTAATAGCTGTGGTTATTCGCTGCGGGACATCCATCATGCTTAAATCCATAACCGCTTCTTCAGCAAAATGATACCCTGCAGCGGTAATCTCGCGCCGTGAGAAAGTATAGCCGGCTTTCTTTTCTTTAAAATAAATCCCTGCCCATTCTTCTCCTGCTTCAAGTTCTTTACCTGGTGATTTCTGATGCGTCACCGGTTTTGCCGGGACTACCAGGGTCTTTTTGACCAGAAGCCCCATCATGCCTATCCAGGCCACGATAACGAGAGCGCTTGCTATTTTCTTAACATTCCGCATAAGAGATAAAAAAAGCCCTGATGCTAATGCATTCAAGGCTTAATGATTTAGTGCATGAATGTGGATTGATGTGGAGATGGTTTTATCTTTATTATTACCCGGTGGTTTTCTTGTTAATCCTCTCGCGCAGCTCTTTCCCGACTTTAAAAAAAGGGCGCTTTTTCGGTGCTATGGAAATCTCATTTCCGGTGCGGGGATGATTTCCGGAGCGTCCTTCATATTTTCTAACCTTGAAGCTTCCAAAGCCGCGTATTTCAATGCCGTTATCGCTCTTAAGAGCATGTATCATGCTGTCAAATACTGTTTTCACTGAAATTTCAGCATCTCTGGGCTGGATGTTTGCCTGTTCTGCCAATTTCTGGATAAGCTCTGATTTTACCATGCTGCGCACCCCATATATGTCTAAGATTGTTCATATCAGGTACTTGTTTATACGTGCACTCTATATCATCACTGATTAACTATTGTCAACGAAAAGTTTGTCAGGACTTTCCCCAATAAACCATCCGACCCAAAGGTTTCCTGGTTGTAGGCATACACCGAATCCCAACCGAGTTTACTTTTCAGGTAATCGGTAGTTGTTTGCTGGACCAATGTGTCTTCGTTTAAGGATGTCATAACTTTTTCTTTGTAGATGTAAGTAATTTTTTCACTTCGCGGTCAAAGTCGGAAACATAGTTTTTGTCCTGTATTGAGCGATATTTTTCGTATTCCGCCAATGCCTTCTTTTCCGCCTGCTTCGCGCTCACCTTGCCAGCCGAATGCAATAATTTTTTTTCAGAAATGGTCAAAAATTCATCCAACTTTCTGATCCAATCCTGCATTTTCATCAAACGGCCGCTGTTGGCTTGCAATTCCGCAAAATCAATATAGAGCGAGACGATCAGGTTCAGCTGATTTATTTCTGATTCGGTCAAATAGTTTTTCGCAACAACAATATCATCTGTAGTAATATAATTGCTTTTAAAACTTGTGAGTCCCATCAAAGGTTTTTTGTTGTCAGCACGCTGCGTGATGATTTCGGCAGCAGTATGTCCATGCACGGCATAATGCATTTTGTTTTGCACAGTAGCAAAGAATTTTTGCGTTAGCTCTATATCAGCTTTGTAGTCAATGCTTGTCGCGTAAATATCAGTCACTTTCTGATAAAACATTCGCTCGCTGCTTCGAATGTCCCGCACTCGCTGCAACAATTCCTGAAAGTAGCGCGCCCTGCCTCCACCTTGCTTGAGCCGCTCGTCATCCAGCGTAAAACCTTTGATCAGATATTCTCGTAACCTTTCTGTTGCCCATTTGCGAAACTGTGTTCCTCTGTCAGATCGCACACGATAGCCAACCGCCAAAATCACATCCAAATTATAGTGTTTTGTATCATACCCCTTGCCGTCTGTGGCAGTTATTCGGAAATTCCTAATAACTGAAGTTTCTTCCAATTCATCGCTTTCAAATATATTTTTGAGGTGTTCATTAACTGTAGGAACACTCACATCAAAAAGCTCCGCAATCAGTTTTTGCGTAAGCCAAACATTCTCATCTTCAATTCTAACGCTGATTTTTTGCTCATCACCAAGGGTTTGATAGATAGCAATTTGTGGTTTTTTAGTTTCTTTTTTCATAATTTTATACCTCAACCCCGTTAGATAATTTGTCATATCTAACGGGGT
>JAPLMV010000309.1 GCA_026386835.1 Planctomycetota bacterium
TGAAATTATCGGGAGTATCTTCGGAAGATTCTTCAGGGGGTTCATCTTCCGCTTTGTCACCGAGGTCGTAGTCGGCGGGTTCGGCTGTCGGCTGCGTCTCTTTTGCCGTACCGCCCTGTTCCAGTTTTCGGGCGTATTCAACGCAATATTTTGCCCAGGGCTGGGCCTTGAGTCTGGCTTTTGGTATCGGCTGGCCGGTGTTTTCGCAGATGCCGTAACTGCCGTCCTCGATACGCTGCAGTGCGTCATCTATCTCGTGAATCATTTTTCTTTCGCTGTCCATCAGTCCCAGGGCGAATTCTTGCTCAAAGTTATCGCTTCCGATATCGGCCATGTGGATAGGCATGCTCGACAGGTCTCCCGATGATTCCTGTCGCGATTTTTTGAGAGCTTCATCTCCCATTGTATTTACATTGCCGAGAATTTCTTTGCGTTTTTCCAGCAGCATTTTTCTGAAACTCTCAATCTCAGAGGCGGTCAAACGATTTTTATTCGCCCGAGTTGCATTCGGGTTCTTCTCTGATGTCTTTTTGTGATTCTTTGCCAACTGACATTTTTCCTTTCTTACTGCTATGCCCTTTCCTGATACCTGCCGCAAACCTACTATTATAACACATTTAATTTGTGCCGGATATGCTTATGATTTTTTATTTTGGGTGATTTCTGGATTTTGAGCGATTATTCTGCTATTTTTTGCAAATTTTCCCAATGGGACAAAGAATTTTCCCTCTCCGATTGCCCCTGCGAATATCCTGACGCCGAAAACTTTCTCGATTTGCTCAGCACAGAATATGTCTTTGGCCGAGCCGTGCTGGTAACTGCAATCGGCACCGAGCAGTAAAACCTGGTCGCAGTATTGTGCCGCCAGATTGATGTCGTGCGTTACCGTTACAATGGTTTTACCTTTTTCAATCTGCATCTTTTTGAGCAAATCGTATATGTCAACCTGATGTTTGAGGTCCAGAAAACTTGTCGGCTCATCCAAAAGCAGAATATCCGTATTTTGTGCCAGAGCTCTTGCGATGAAAACACGTTGTCGCTCTCCGCCGCTTAATTGTGACAACAGCCGAGATGAAAACCGTGAAGTGTCGGTTGCCGCCAGTGCCTCGTTGGCGATTTCTGTGTCGGCCCTGTTCTGGAACCCCAGTTGGTTGTAGTAGGGCGTCCTTGCCATTAAGACCGTCTCGATTACCGAAAATCCGAAGACAGGCACAAATTCCTGTCTTACAACAGCTATTTTGCGGGCAAGCTGTTCGGCGCCGTATGAATTTATCGCGGTTTGGTCAATCTTTATCGAGCCATGTTTGGAATGCAGCGCTCCGCATAATAAATTAAGGAGTGTACTTTTGCCGGCGCCGTTGGGCCCTATGACAGCGAGGAATGAGCCTTGCTCGACATTAAAACTCAGCTCTCGCAATACATGGCTCTGCGAATATGCGAAACTAAGATTACCGACCTCTATAATGCTCATTTGCTAAACCATCCGATGGTTTTCGTATACTTAATCAGCAGAATTAAAAAGAACGGTCCGCCCACAATCGCCGTAATAACACCGACTGGTAATTGTGCCGGCGCAACGATGACACGCGCCAGCGTGTCGGCAGCAACCAGAAATATCGCACCGGTGATGCCGCTTAACGGAAGGAGTTGTCGATGGTCTGGCCCGAATACCAATCGGATTGCGTGCGGGACAATCAGCCCCACAAATCCGATAAGACCGCTTAAGCTGACCGCCACGGCGGTTATGGCCGCTGCGATTGCAAAAGCGATTGTTTGCGTTCCAGTGGTGTTTATGCCCATGCTCTTTGCATCCTCAATGCCGAAACTAAGGGCGTTTAACTGCGGACTTATGTAGAATAAAGCGATTATCCCTGCCATAACGTAGCCGGCACTTAACCACAGGACAGAAAAGTTTTCTTCGGCCATATTGCCCATCAGCCAGAATATGGTCGAATGTATCTGCTGGCTTTTTGCTATCGAGGTCAGGAACATAATCACCGCCGAGAAAAAGGCGTTAACCACGACGCCGGCCAGCAGCAATCCTGTTACATTGGATTTTCCTGTAAGCCGGCCGATAAGCCAGACTAACCAGACCGTTCCCATTGCGCCGACGAATGCGAAAATTGCTATCGGCGAGCGTCCCCACAGTGTCCAGCCGACTCCGCTTATAACTGCAATAATCACTCCAAGGCCGGCCCCGCTGGATATCCCAAGGATATACGGGTCTGCAAGGGGATTACGCAAAAGCGCCTGGAAAACTACCCCCGAACCTGCCAGCGCCGCTCCGACAATCGCAGCGAGAATAATGCGGGGCAGTCTTACGTGAACGAATATTTCATAATCCGTGTTTACCATCCC
>JAPLMV010000260.1 GCA_026386835.1 Planctomycetota bacterium
TGGAGCGACTGGCAGACATTACCGCGAGCGGAGATAGACCGCAATAAGAATATGTTGGAAGTAATAGAAGATGTCGAGCAGTTGCCAGCCGGCGGAATAAAGGTGCGTATGCTTCAATTCAACATTCCCGCAGTGAAGGCGGACCTTCTGCAGCCGAAATCATATCAGATTGCTTCCGCAGAGGATGAATGGTATCCTCCCTCGCTTCACAAAGAATATGTTAAGAATCAACTGGAGGCACAGGCAAAGGAAAAGCGTGAAGCTAAAGAGATAGAAGAGAAGGATCGCCAGAAAGAGCGTGAAAGTGCTATTGCCAAACGTGAATCCGGAAAAACGCAGAAGAAAACAAAACCAACCAGCTATACCTCCGGCGCCGGCGGCGGTGGTATGATGAAGACGATGGAGATGATGATGGGCGGCGGTGCCGGAGGCGGTATGCCTACGAAACCAACTTCGGCGGCGGCGTCTAAAAAGAGTTCTTCTTTGCGTGGCAGCGATTCAGCAGCAAGAAAGAAGGCCAAGGAAGATCGTGAAAAGGAGAAGGAAAAAGAACGTTCTGCGAAAAGCAAGGATAGTTCCAAGTCGGCAAAAGATATTGAAGGGAGATTCAATGATCTTTTGATTACGGACAAGACTAATATGGCTGATATGAATGAGCCTCTTGTTTTTTGGGCATACGATGACACGGTCAGACCCGGCGGGACCTATAAGTATAGAATTCGGTTAGGGGTATTTAACCCTGTAGCAGGTACAAATCAAGTCAGCCAGGGGGACGAATCACTGAATAACGCCGTTGTTTTGTGGAGCGATTTTTCAGATGAAACCGAGCCGGTGGAAGTACCTGGAATTATGTATTTGTTCCCGCTGGAAGTACAGGAGGCCGCCAGGACCGTGACGGTTCATGTTGCGCGTTATGTTCTTGGTTACTGGTACTCCAAGGACTTTATGGTCAGTCCTGGCGAGGTCATAGGTTCGCCTTTCAAGTATACGGTAAGTAAGGAAGAAAAGGATATTACGGTGCCCAAGGAGATTAATTATTCGACCAATGCGATTTTGGTGGACGCGAGAGGTCCAGTAAAAGAATGGACAGGCGGTAAAAACCTGTCTGAAAGATATTATTTTGATATGCTGTATAGTTTTGACAACCTGAATATAGCCCATCTTGCTATTAAAAGGACGTATTGGCCTCTCGAACTTCAGACCAAATATGACGACATTGCAAAAGCCGAAAAAGAACCAAAGAAGCCGTTGCGGGAATGGGGCAGCAAACGTGATATTGGCGGTGGTCAGCCGACTGGCCCGACAATGCCTGGTGGTCCAGGATTTCCTGGAGGTCCCGGCGGCCAAGAATTTCCTGGATTTCCTGGATTTCCTGGATTTCCTGAAGGTCCTGGCGGCAGGTAAAACAAAAAAACGACTTGAGTAATGCTGCCGGAAAATCATGCAGCGCAAATACGATTATAAATTGTGGTGTGTCGGCTGTATGAATCATTTCGCTTTGTGCGGAAAGCGAATGATTTTCTTTGACAAAAACGGTTAGTCAAGTTAGAGTTTTTGACACTGCTTTTTACCACGGATGGTATCTGTTCAATCAAAGGAGGCGGTCTGTTTTTGCTGTGATAAAATTCAGGCAAAGGCGTTTAAAATCGGCAATTGCTGTTTGCAGGGAACAATAATTCGCAAAGGAGTATGTTTTGTCAGTACGGGAAGTTGAAAATATTTTTGCTGATATAGTTGAACGTGCAAAAGCACTTGACCCTGTGAATACCCGCAAGTGGTTCGACAACATGACGGTCAAGCATCTGAACGGCGGGTCACTGGAAATCGGATGTCCCGATGAGGCGACTGTACAATATTTACGAGATAATTGCAAGAACAGCTTCATGCATGCCGCCCAGCAGATAACCGGACATCTGGTTTCTGTGGATTTCAATATCGACACTAATAAAAAGCCGTCTCGCAAGTCAGTTTTGGGCAGTTGCGAGCCAAAACTTCATCCGGATTACACTTTTGATAATTTTGTGGTTGGCCCGAGCAATCGTCTTGCGCATGCAAGCTGTGTGGCGGTGAGTCAATCGCCTGGAAAAACTTACAATCCGCTTTTCCTTTACGGTAATTCAGGCCTGGGCAAGACACACCTTTTGCATGCTGTCTGCAGCGAGACAAAAAGGAAATTCGAAAAAGCGGTCATCCAGTTTTTAAGCTGTGAAGATTTCGTAAACCGATTTATCAGTGCAATAGAAGAAGGTGACCTTTCCGGGTTCCAAAGACAATTTCGCACCGTAGATACACTTGTTATAGACGATGTTCAGTTTTTGCGAGAGAGAGAACAGAGTCAGGAGGAATTTTTTCATACCTTTAACGCCCTTTATAACGGCGGCAAACAAATCATCCTGAGCGCAGACAGCTCTCCGACAGAAATACCGTCACTGGAAGAGCGTCTTATCAGTCGCTTTAACTGGGGACTGGTATCAAGAATCGACCCGCCGACATACGAGACAAGAGTGGCAATCGTCCAAAAAAAAGCCCATCTTCGCGGCCTGACTGTTTCAAAGGATATAGCGGAGTACATAGCAAACAAGGTTCATGCAAATATCAGAGAACTGGAGGGGGCACTGACTACGCTTTATGCGGTTGCAACAACGACAGGCAGGGAAATTACGCTCGAGCTTGCAAAAATGGCATTAGAGGGTCAAATTGAAGCGGCTGGCAGACACATTGGCATTGCCGACATCACTGAAGTTGTGACAAGACATTTCAATGTTCGTCTTGCGGATTTGCAAAGCAAAAAACGCAGTCAAAGCATTACTGAGCCTCGTCAGATTTGCATGTATCTTGCGAGAAATTTGACCAAGTACAGTTTTGAGGAAATCGGGGGTCATTTGGGCGGTCGCGACCATACAACCGTTATGCACGCATGTGAAAAGATAGAACATGCGAAAAAGGCCGACCCCGAAATGAAAGCCGTCCTTGGCGAATTGGAAAAACAAATCACGCAGGTACCTCACGGGTAAATTATTTGCAAAGACAAAGTCAGGATAGATTATTCTGATGATTCTGATTTTTGGGGACAGTCTGGTAGGGTGGGGTCTTTACCCAGCCGGCTTTCTCTGATTTTTAGGTACAGCCAGGCCAAGTTCAGCAAGGACTTTTTTCATATCATCCCAGACCCTCTTTCTATTGTCGTCGGAATAATTCCGCAGCAGGTATGCCGGGTGGTAAGTTGGCATAAGTTTAATCGTTGTCCTGTCGATACCGGTGCAATATTCGTGAAACTGGCCTCGTAACTGGCCTATGGGCAAGTTATTGTTTAAGAGGCTTTTTGCCGCATGTGCGCCGAGAGCGACGATAATTTCCGGGTTTATCAGCTCAATTTGCCTTTGCAGGTAAGGCATGCAGCTTATGATTTCGTCCAGCCGAGGGTCGCGATTATCCGGCGGTCGGCACTTGATTATGTTGCAGATAAAGACATCGCTGCGTTTAAGTCCCATACCGTTCGCAATAATTTTATCGAGTAATTGCCCCGACCTTCCGACAAAAGGCCTGCCTTGAGCGTCTTCATCCGCACCCGGGCCTTCGCCGACAAAGACGATGCGGGCATTCTGGCTGCCTTCGCCAGGCACGGCATTGGTGCGAAGTGAACCGAGGCCGCATTTAGCACATTTACGAACTTCCTCTGCGATTTTTTCGAGTTCTGCTTTAACCTGTTTGTTGTCGGTATGTTCGATATTGTGAGATTCGCTGCTTGTTTTGTTACTGCGAACCATAAAGCCGCCTGTAAAAAAGTTTTCCATCTGCAAATGCTGACGAACGACTTTAGTTATGTCCGTATCCTTTTCCATAGCAGAGAATTGTAATTAGGTTCTGTGCCGGAAGCAATAAAAAAGGGCACCTGAGTGAACAAGTGCCCTTTGAAAACTATCAAAAAAGTGTTTTATACAAGACCCTGGGCAAGCATGGCATTTGCAACCTTGGTGAAGCCGGCGATGTTTGCACCGACGACGAAATTGCCTTTGCAGCCGTATTCTTCTGCGGCCTGGCTGGCATTTTTGTAAATGGTCTGCATAATTATCTTTAGTTCAGAATCAGCCTTCTCAAATGTCCATGGGATACGCTGGCTGTTCTGTGCCATTTCAAGGCCTGAAACAGCTACGCCGCCTGCATTTGCGGCCTTGCCTGGTAAAAACATCACTTTGCTGTCGATAAACACATCGGCAGCTTCCGGCGTGCATGGCATATTAGCTCCTTCGCCGACAGCAAGGCAGCCGTTTTTAACAAGCGTCTTTGCTGCAGCTTCGTCAAGCTCATTTTGTGTGGCACATGGCAAAGCTACGTCGCATTTGACGTTCCAGATTCCATTGCATCCATCGGCGTATTTTGCCTTTTTGTGAATTGAGACATATTCTTTTATGCGTTTGCGTTCGACTTCCTTGAGCTTTTTGACGGTGTCGAGGTTAATTCCGGCGGGGTCATAGATAAAGCCGTTTGAATCGCTCATCGCAACGACCTTGCCGCCGAGTTGATGGACTTTTTCAGTGGCGTAAATAGCGACATTTCCGGAGCCGGAGACGGCGACGGTCATGCCATCGAGGCCTTTCTTTTTTGCTTTAAGGGCTTCTGCCATTATGTAGACAAGGCCGTAGCCTGTGGCTTCAGTTCTGACCAGCGAGCCGCCCCATTCGAGCCCTTTGCCCGTAAGAACGCCAGTAAACTCATTTCGGATGCGTTTGTATTGGCCGAACATAAAACCAATTTCCCTTCCGCCGACACCGATATCGCCGGCAGGTACATCCGTATCTGGGCCGATATGGCGACAAAGCTCTGTCATAAAGCTCTGGCAGAAGCGCATAACTTCGCCCTTGCTTTTTCCCTTTGGGTCGAAATCAGAGCCTCCTTTTCCGCCGCCCATCATCAGGCCAGTCAGAGAATTTTTCAGGATTTGCTCGAAGCCAAGGAATTTGATAATTCCCAGATATACGCTGGGATGGAAGCGGATGCCTCCTTTGTATGGTCCCAAGGCACTGTTAAATTCAATTCTGAAACCACGATTTACGCGGAAATCGCCTTTTTCATCCTGCCATGGGACACGGAAAATCAGTTGTCTTTCCGGCTCAACTATCCTTTCGAGAATCCTTGCCTCAACATATTGAGGATTTTTCTCGAGGACGGGCCCGATACTATTTAAGACCTCTTTTACCGCCTGGTGAAATTCCGGCTCTCCGGGATTTCTGCTTAATACCTGTTCGTAAACAGCCTGTGTGATTTTGTTAGCCGCCATTTTAATAATCTCCACTAATAAAATAATTAAAAAGTTTGAAAAACCATATTTTAATGAGCAAAACAATAAGTAATGCTAATGTATGAGCATTAAAAAATTATCTTTGAAAACCTCATTATAGCAAATATAATAACACTATCGGCGTATGGCAAAGATTAAATAGTAATATAAATTATTAGGTTGACTTATAATGTATCTGGAAACATTAAAGGTATTTTGTGATTTGTCGGAATTGCTTAGTTTTTCAAAGACCGCAGAAAAAAACATGCTAAGCCAGTCGGCTGTTTCACAACAACTGGCACAACTGGAACTTTCGCACAAATGTCAGCTAATCAATAGAGAAAAACGTCCAATTGAGCTTACGAGGGAAGGGCAATTATTTTACCGTGCAGCCAGGGAGATACTTGAAAGATACGAACAGCTTAAAAACGAACTGAATATGATGCATTCGGCAACGGGCAGCAGAATGAATGTTGCGGCGATTTTCAGTATCGGGATGCACACTTTGCCCGAATATGTAAAGAAATTTATGATTAACTATCCGAAGGTTAACGTTCATATTGAGTATTTCAGCGCCGAGAAAATTTATGAACTGGTTTTGTCTGGCGATGCGGATATCGGCCTTGTGGCGGTTCCAAATCGCGACAAACGGCTTGAAGTTTATGACTTCGAGGATGAACCTCTGGTTCTTGTATGCAGTCCACAGCATATCATAGCTGATGAAAAACGAATAGATATTTATAAGGTGTTATTTGAGAGGTTTATCGCATTTGAGAAAGGTGTCCCCACGAGGATATGGATAGATAGTCTGCTGCAGAAATACAATATCGCAGCTCACCCTATTATGGAATTCGATAATATCGAGACAATCAAAAGGGCGGTTGAGATAAATTCCGGCATAAGCATCCTGCCTCGGACGGCGATAGAGCAGGAGCTTACCAGCGGGACACTGACGGCGATAGAATTTTCTAACGAGAAATTTTTCAGACCTACTGGTATAATAGTCCGAAAGAATAAGATACTAAGCCAGGCAGGGCGATATTTTATCGAACTTCTGCGTAAGAAAACGCGATGAAGATAGTGTTTAGTGAGATACGGATTATGATAAAAGCCGTGATATTTGATTTGGATGGGACGATAACGCAGCCGTTCTTTGACTTTGATGCTATTCGCGAAGAGATGGGTCTGGCGAAGGATTCCGGGCCTATTCTTGAATCAATGAAAAAAATGAACCCCAAGCAGCGTAAGCATGCGGAGGCTATATTGCGTTCTCACGAGGAGCGTGCTGTAACAGAATCAAAGCTCAATGTCGGAGCAAAACGAACGCTTGCGGCAATTAGCAAAGCAGGTATAAGTATCGGTGTATTGACCCGCAACACGCGGGAAAATGTCCTTGCAATCGCAGAAAAACACGGCTTAAATTTCGACTCCATCGTAGACAGGGATGACGGGCCGGTAAAGCCAGAGGCGTTCGGCGTGCTCGAATTGTGCGGGCGATTTAAAGTTAGGCCGCAGGAAACGCTTGTGGTCGGCGATTATCTGTTTGATTTGCTTTGCGCCAGGGCCGCAGATGCAATTTCAGTGTTGCTGGCAAATCACAGCAGGGCAGATGAGTTTGCCGAACATGCGGATTTTGTTATTGAAAATATAGGGCAGGTGCTGGAGATTATTGAGCAGAAGAACAGCGTATAGTGTATAGAAAAAATAGAAGGAACTATATGGTTAAAATAGCGGCAGTTTTGTGTTTTTCTATTTTGATATTAATTTTAATGGCTGATTCATGCCATGCTGAGGGTTGTGTGAAACTTCCGCAATCCTGCCAGCCGGAAAATAAAGCTGATATTAATTCGGTTGACGGGATACTGGAGCAACTCCATAAGCAGACTCAAAAACTTAACTCATATCAATGCCGGATTGAGTATCTGTTCAATCAGCCGTTATTCGAATCGCAGACGCTGCGAACTGGTATCCTGTATTATTCGAAGTCTGGCGACAAGTCACGGCTTCGTATAAATTTCGATACGCTTAAGCAGGACCAGGAGCAGGAACAAAAACACCCTGAGCAATATATCTTCGACAGCCGGCAGCTTACCCATATCGATTACCAAATCAAGGAAGTGAAGCGTTATCAGGTTGCTGATGAAGATGAGCCGAATAAGCCCGCAGATGCGTTTGAAATGATTGGCCGTAACTTTCCGCTGATTGGCTTTACAAAGGTGGAAGATTTGAAAAGGGAGTTTGATATCGCTCTTATCGAACAAAAGACAGGCGAACCGAATGATTTTGTCGGGCTGCATTTGAAGGTTAAATCAGGGTCGATTTATAAAGATGACTATACCGCGATTGATTTCTGGATGGATAAGAAGCTGATGCTGCCTTCAAAGATAACTGCGACATCAACCGAGGCCGATATTTATCAGATACAATTTTTACAGCCGAAAGTTAACGAAAAAATCGATGAAAAGATTTTTGAGTTCAGGATACCAGATGGCTTCGGCAAGCCGGAAATAGTGCCGCTGAAAAAAATCGGGAAAGAAAATTAACCGCGGGAGATTATTTCGGCGTAACAAAATGGGCGGCAAATTTCGGGAAAAATACGAGCAGGCGTTTAAGGAACTGACAGATACGGCAGGAGCCAGGGCGTTTGACCTCGGCAGGAACGCCTTAGTCATCTTACTGAAGGCATTAGGCGTGACCGAGGGCGACAAGGTAGGGGTTTGCGGTTTTACATGTCTTAGCGTTATCGAGGCGGTCAAGGTGTGTGAGGCGACGCCGGTGTATCTGGATGTTGATGAGCATTTATGTATAAATCCGCAGGAGATTCTCAGGCAGCCGGTGCGTTCACTAAAGGCGGTGATTTTACAGCATAGTTTTGGTATTCCTGGGCGTTTAGATGAGCTGCTCAATGCGTGCGATAAAATTGGCGCAAAGGTGATTGAAGACTGTTCTCATTCGCTGGGTTGCAAATGGCAAGGGATACCGCTGGGCAAGTTCGCAGAGGGAGCGGTCTACAGCTTTCAATGGGAAAAGCCTTACACGACAGGACAAGGCGGTATGCTTACGGTTAATTCACCTGGATTGCTTGAGGAAGTTGACAGGGCAATTGATGCGTATGTGCTGGATGTACCGTGGATGTTTGAGTTGAGGCTTGAATTTCAAAGGCGAGTAAACGGACTATTTAAAAGAAATTACTTTGTAAAGCAAAATGGAAAGAAGATTGAATTAAAAAATGCGTTTGAGTTTTATCGAGGATATGCCAGATTTGCCGGCGAGCTGACATCGCGGGCGGGATTAAAACAATTGGAGAACTGGCCAAAACTGGAAAAAATGCGGCGGGAAAATTATAAGATAATCGAAGAAGGGCTTGTCAGGTCGGGCTTTGATTTGTGGCCCAGGCCGGCAAAGGCCGATGTCGTAATGCTGCGGTATCCGATATTGACGCAGCACAAGGAAATTATTCTCGAAAAGGCACGCAGGAAGGGTATCGACCTTGAGGGCTGGTACGATAGTCCGGTTCACCCGCTCGACGGGGAAGACATGAAAAAGGTGTCATATCACAAAGGAGATTGTCAAAGGGCAGAGAGTATGCTTGGCCGGCTGGTGCATTTGCCTACCGGATACAGCTTCAGGAAACAAGACCTCGGCAGTGTATTGAGTTTACTTTATTAAGTTGGCATATTAAAATGCTATGGACTAATGGCAGCAGAAGAGAATAATCTTAAAAGGGCGGTGCTTTGGGATTCAGAGCCGAATAAAAAGGTGCGATGCAGGCTTTGTGCATGGCGGTGTGTGATTAGCGATGGAAAGCTTGGGCATTGTGCGGTACGGAAAAATATCGGCTGGGTATTGTATTCGTTGAATTACTACAAGGTTTGTTCGGCCAATGTCGACCCGATTGAAAAAAAGCCGTTGTTTCATTTTCAGCCGGGGTCGAAAAGTTTTTCGATTTCAACACCTGGCTGCAATTTTCAATGCGAGTTTTGCCAGAACTGGCAGATAAGTCAGCAGGCGATTGAGGATGGACGAATCGACGGTGAAGCAGCCAGGCCGGAAACAATAGTTGATAGTGCGGTTCGTGCCGGCTGTAAAAGCATTGCTTATACTTATACCGAGCCGACGGCGTTTATGGAATTGTGCGAGGATTGCGGCAGGGCGGCAAAGAAGAAGGGGCTGGCGAATGTCTTTGTCAGCAATGGTTACCAGACCAAAGAGGCGATTGATTTTACACGAGATTGGCTTGATGGAATAAA
>JAPLMV010000135.1 GCA_026386835.1 Planctomycetota bacterium
ATGAAACAATCTCAAACTCTCCTGCGTCTCATTTTCAAGAACCTTTAACAAAAGGGAAAGTTTTGTTACTTCTACCGCCTGCGAATCTATATCGACACCATAAATATTATTTAAAAGAATCCTTTTTTTCTCATCAATCGTTAAAAACCACTGTCCGCCCTTACCCTGATATATCACCTTTTTATGTTTCGATGGTTCTTTGGCGTAATAATCACGGTGATAATCCAAAAGATACTGATATGCCCCGATTAAAAATGAACCGCTGCCGCAGGCAGGGTCGAGGATACGCAGGCGGGACGCCTGCGCAGGAGTTTTGAGTTTTAAGTCTTGAGTTTTGAGTTGTCTTGAGATTGCTTTGTCGCTTTGCTCCTCGCAATGACTAACAGGAGATGTGCCGAGGAGACGGCCTACCGTATTTTTTACAATGTAATCGACAATATACGAGGGCGTATAATAGACGCCGCCCGCCTTTTTAACCTCCGGCTTTTCCTCAACCTTTGCCTGATGCGATGCGGTTAGCCGAATCACCTTGCCCAAAAACTGCTCATATACATTGCCGAGTATTTCGGCAGGCATAACGGAAAATTCATAAGGGCTGTGCGGGTAATAAAGGTCTTTGAGGATTTTTTTCAGGACATCATCATCGACTTTAAGATTTGCCGACAGTTCGTCAGGCGATTGGGGCCTGTCTTTTTCCCTGCGAAAATGAAAAATACCGGAATTATATCTTTCATCGGATTTCTCAAAAAGTTCAAAAAGCCGCGGATATATTCTCGATCCGTTAATAAGCCCCAAGAGTTGTTCGCTGCGCTCTATGCCTCTATCTTCGCATATCCTCAAAAATAAAATTCTGTCGATGGTCTTTTGCACGGCGAAATTAAGGTCATAAACGGATAGTTTACCGTTGCGAATCGCAATATTTTTAGCCAGTTCGTCCCGCCATCCTTCTATTTCAGCCAGAAATTCCTTATCGACGGTGGTTGTTCCTCTTTTTGATGTCTTTTCAGATGCGTATTTATCGAATAAGCCTTTAAGAACCGCCTCTTTACTGAATATATTTGCGATTTGCTCCCACTTATCGGCATAATCTTTATATGTGCAAAGGAAAATCCTTGCCGTTGAGGGCTTGTCATTTACATTCGGCCTGATTTGACAGTCATAGATGGCGAACTCCTCCCTCCGATGCGGAAGCAGTAATCGGGTGCTTTTGTTGTTCCGCCCACTTTGATTGCGTCTTGGTGGATTACATCTTTATAAGCTGCTGCTGTGCCTGCCTTATTTTGCATATCCCAGCCGAGTGCTTCAAGGAAAGGGTTTATGAATTCCTGACAGACTTGTGCCTCTTTATAGGTTTGGTTTTTGAAATTGTCGATATTTCTATCGAAGGTTTCGACAAGTTGCAAAATTAGTTCCGGCGTATTGGACATTTAACTTTTTCTCTCAGATCTTAAAATCAGCGTTAATGTTGTCACCCCTGCGAAAGCAGGGGCCGTGGTTGCCTTTCCTGCGATTGATTATCTTTCAAACCTCCATCTTTGTCAATCCTGAATCCTGCCTAAAAATTGGCAGTTGGAAATTGCAATTCGGCCAAACGCGCAGGTATCCAAAAGGCAAAAATTAAAATTCTAAAAAAAATTTCACCATTTTTAACTCCTTATTTTACAATAATTTATATCTTCTCTGCGTTCTCAGCGTTCACTGCGGTTAACGTTTTTTTCGACCAAACGCGCAGCTTCGCCCCTTTATAGAGAGACTGTTTTTCTGCGCCTCGTTCGGAGTACGGAATTTTTATTCTCTTATCCCGTATTTCCCATATTAAAGTAGCGCATTTGATATTGATTTGATAGTATAGAGCTTATGGATGCCATTCAAGCCAGTTTTGACTGTTCTGATTTGGAGAACCCAATGGGTGAAAGAAGCAAGGATGCTCTGCAAGTGAATTTTGACCGTAAATTGAAGCTCGAATTTCATGGAACCAAAGTCACCAGCGATGCAGGTTTAATAGCATATCGAGAGT
>JAPLMV010000292.1 GCA_026386835.1 Planctomycetota bacterium
TCTGCGATGTTCTTCCCACAGCTCATTGTCCGGAATGTTATAGATATTTCTCCAGACAACCTCATCTTTCCTGCCGAGGTGTATGTAGTCGGGGCCAAGGTACCTGTCAAACAGCTCTGTGAAAGACTGACTTATCCATGATGTATGCACGCCGTTGGTCACGGCCCTGATCGGTATTTCACCTGTTGTTCTTTCAGGAAAAAGACCGGCCCACATGGCCCTTGATATTTTCGCGTGCTGTTTGGAAACACCGTTGATGTATCGTGAGAACCGCATTGCAAGTGCCGGCAGCCAGAATAGTTTGGTATCGTCGCCCACAAAACCCATCTGGGCGATTTCTTCAAAATCAATTCCTATTTCCTTAATCCAGGGATCGAGATATTTTTTTACCAGCTTAACATCTATGTTCTCATTGCCTGCGATAACCGGTGTGTGTGTGGTAAAGACGGTCGAGACCCTTATAAGGGCTTTTGCCTCGGAAAACGAAAATCGCTGGTTTTTCATCAAATCGTGGAGCCGAGCAATGACGGCAAAGGCAGAGTGTCCCTCATTAAAGTGATAGATTTTCGTTTTTATACCAAGAAGCTTCAGCGCATTGATGCCTCCGATGCCGAGTATCAGTTCCTGCTGTATTCGCTTATCCCTGTCGCTTGCATAAAGCTCATCGGTGATGTTGCGCAGATGAGGCGGATTGTCGTCGATATCGGTGTCGAGCAATATCAATTCAGATTTTCCGATATCTATCCTCCAAAGCTTTACCTTGACTTCCTCATCCATAATTCTGACTGTAATATGCGCCCAGTTTCCATCTGGGTCCTGCAATTCCTTTGCGGGGATGAGATGATTTTCAAACTCATTGTAAACTTCCTGCTGTAAACCTGTTGGGTCTATATACTGCGTGAAATAACCGTATTTATACAGCAGCCCAACACCTATGACGGGCAGGTCAAAATCAGAAACGCCTTTGAGGTAATCCCCTGCGAGGATACCCAGTCCGCCGGCGTATATGGGGATACATTCGTGAAGCCCGAACTCCATGGAAAAATACGCAATTTTTTCTTCGGGGCCGATACCGCAGTCTTTCATGCACTCCTCTTTGTAAGAGCCTGAATACTCCCGATATCGCTGAAATTTCTGCCACACCTTATCAAGCTCAAAGAGGAACCCTTTGTCTCTGGAAAGGGCATCGAGTCTTTCTTTGCTTAAGTTGAGCAACAAATGCAGCGGGTTGTGGTCTACCTCTCTGAAAAGCCGGGCGTCTATTCTGTAAAACAAATTCACCGCATCATAGTCCCAGACCGACCAGAGATTGTACGCCAACTCATATAGCCGCTGCAGGTTTTCAGGATACTTTGGGTATACGAAAATACTTTTTAGATTCATACTACTGCTTCTTCCTCAACTGTTTTTTCCAAATCTGCCAGGATGTTCACGAAATAAACATACGCCTCTTCGGGCGTGGAGTATGGAGAGAAATATTTGTGGACGTCGCCGTCATTGAAATATTTTGTGCACATATAGTAGTAAAGGTCCGAGGTGGAAAGTCTTCTTGCGGTTTCGAGCAGGTCCTTTCTGCCGCTGTTCTTTACTTTTGTCAGGACATCGTAAAATGTCTTCACGGCATTCCAC
This sequence comes from Planctomycetota bacterium, assembly GCA_026386835.1. Lineage (GTDB taxonomy): Bacteria > Planctomycetota > Phycisphaerae > Sedimentisphaerales > Anaerobacaceae > JAPLMV01. Next base: position 1,630 of record JAPLMV010000292.1, read on the forward strand.
TGCATGGGATTCGACAGCCAGGCGGATGTGTCTCTTTCGCAATCTGCCCAGGAGATTGGATAATGGACCGAAAGAGGAGCCGGCTTATAGTTCAGAGTTTTAATCACTTCTTGCGGTTGACAGAAACCGAAAAAGTCGTTTTTAAGCACCTTATGCGGCAAATCCCATAGAAAATCAAATATCCCGGTATCCGACCACTGATGCTCGCCGAATGTTTCATAATCCATAAAAAGATTAACATAGAGATTTCGCCCGTGCTTTTCAATCAGCGGCAGCTTATGAAGCCAGCCGGCAAATCGCTTGGCCGTGAGGGGGTAACTGCTCCAGTTTTTATCCGAAAACCGAAAGGCGATGTCATCTGCAAGCGAATAGTATTTCAGCAGGAGTAATTGCCTGCCTTTGTGCGTTTTGTATGAATACAGGGGTGACCTCCAGCCGAGAATTTTATCTGCACCTTCCGTGAGTATGGTTTTGAACTGCGGCATTTTTGTTATAAGGTCGGCCACCTGGTCGCAGTATATAAGCTCTGTATTTCGGAACGTCACTGGTTTACAGCCGAACTCGGTTTTCATAAGTTCGGAGTGCATTTGCACCTGTTCAATGAATTCGTCCTGGTCGAACAAGGATGCGAGAGAATGATAATATGTCTCACCGAGAAATTCGACGCCGCCGCTGTCGGCAAGGTCTTTGAAGCTTTTCAGAACGTCCGGCCGGAATTCACGCAGTTGCTCGATGAAGGCGCCTGTGATACTAAAAGCCACCTTAAATTTGCCGTTGAACTTGTCGATTAAATCGAGCAACAGCCGGTTGGTCCTGAGATAACATTTTTCCGCCACCTTATTTACAACAGTTCTGTTGAGGTTGTCGTTGAAATATTGATGCGACCGACCGATATCCAAAACCCTGTATTGAGCCAGCCGCCGGGGCTGATGAACCTGAAAATATAAAACTACATTAAGCATGGTTCATTTTTCCCGACTTCACGGAATACGTCGGATATCTTTTTTACGGCGTCTTCCCACTGAAGGCTCGCAACTTCCTGTTTGCTTTTTTTCGACATTTCCCTGAGCTTATCGGGGTTTCTGACAAGTTCGAGAATCGCATTAACCATCTGGTCGATGTCCCAGAAGTCTATCTTATAGGCATTTTTTATTACTTCCGCGACGCCGGCATTTTTCGATATTATTGCCACTGCACCGTGGCTCATGGCTTCGAGAGGCGCTATTCCGAACGGCTCGGAAACGGAAGGGAGCACGAAAATATCAGTCGTTGAAAGTATGCTCTCCACTTCCTGCCTGTCGAG
>JAPLMV010000226.1 GCA_026386835.1 Planctomycetota bacterium
AGTGACTTTGCTGCCGCCGCCAAAAGACCGAAGCGATGAGCCGACGGCGGCGCTGATATTCGACAGCCACTGCGACACTTATCGGGGCGTAATATGTTATGTGAGAGTTTTTGCGGGTTGTCTGAAGGTCAGGCAGAAGATTCTTTTTATGCGGAGCGGGCAAAGTTATATCATTACCGAGCTTGGCAAGTTCACGCCGAAAATGAGTCCGGTCGATAGTCTGGGGACCGGCGAAGTAGGGTATCTTATTGCGAATATCCGCAACCTGGCGGATGTAACGATAGGCGACACCATTACAGACGAAGCCGGGCCTGCGGCGGAACCGCTGCCCGGCTATAAGACGCCGATGCAGATGGTGTTTTCGGATTTTTATCCGGGAAATAATACAGAGTATCCGAAGCTGCGGGATGCGTTCGAGAAGCTGGCGATGAACGATGCGAGTTTTTCATTTTTTCCACACAACTCACCTGCTTTGGGTTTTGGTTTCCGGTGTGGATTTTTGGGGCTTTTGCACATGGAAATCGTACAGGAGCGCCTTGAGCGGGAAAACGATGTAGAAGTTGTTCAGACGGCACCGACGGTAAGTTACGAGGTTCTAACCACCGACGGAAAGGTGAGAAGAATCGATTCGCCCAGCGAGATGCCTGATGTAACCAAGATAGCGGAGCTGCGTGAGCCGTTTGTTCGGCTGGAAATTATCACAACTACCGATTCGATAGGCGGGATTATGAAATTGGCCGAGAGCAGACGATGCAAATTAGTCAAGACCGACTACCTGAGCCAGAACAGGGTGATAATGGAATACAAGGCCCCGCTTGCGGAAATCGTTTACGATTTCTACGATGTGCTCAAGGGGATAAGTCACGGCTATGCAACGATGGACTATGAATTTACTAATTTCGAGGAAAGCGAGCTTGTAAGAATAGATATTCTGGTCAATAAGGTCGCGGTGGATGCGCTGTCGCTGATAGTTCACCGCAGCAATGCCGAGGCCAGGGGGCGTAAGCTGATAATCAAACTGAGAAGGGCAATTCCGAGACATCAGTTTGAAATTCCGCTTCAGGTGGCCATCGGTGGGAAAATCATCGCAAGGGAAACAATCAAGTCGTTCCGTAAGGATGTTACGGCCAAACTTTACGGCGGCGACGTTACGCGGAAAATGAAACTGTTGAAGAAACAAAAGGAAGGCAAAAAGAGGATGAAAAATATCGGCTCTGTGGATATCCCGCAGGAGGCGTTTATGAGCATCCTCGATACGAGTGAGTAGCTCGTATCTCGTAGTGCGTATATCGTATTGCGGATTGCGGATGTTGGGCGGTTAAACAGTTGAACGGTGAAACGGTAAAGATAGAAAATGGCCGCAACCAAATTAGAAGCACTAATTTCTAAATCCGAAACAAATTCGAATTGCCAAAATCTTAATATCCAAAACAGAAACGAAAGAATATTGAAAACAAAACTTGCGAAATTTGGTGGTTTTATGTTGTAATTCGGAAAAGTTTTGATATTATCGCAGAATCGGAAGGCTTGGTTGCGTAGCCAAGCGTTTAATCCGCCAGAGGCGGTTTGCCCTGAAAACAAGGTCCAAACACAAGGAGAAGCACAATGATTCCACCCAAACGCGTAGCAGATAGAATCGCCAGATCGGTCGCCAAATTCCAGCAGGTTCTCCAGATCGCAAAGGACCGAGACGTCAACGAATCGGACACAGTCTCAATCATCAAAGACATGCTTGCCGAGGTCTTTGGCTATGACAAATACTTGGAGGTCACCAGCGAGCTCGTGATCAGGGGAACATTCTGCGATCTCGCAATCAAGGTCGAAAACAAGATAGAGTTCCTTATTGAGGCAAAAGCCATCGGAAGAAGCCTGAAGGAATCCCATCTCCGCCAAGCCATAGAATACGGCGCGAACAACGGGGTTCCATGGGTGGTCCTCACGAACGGCATCGTGTGGCGAATTTACAAAATCCGCTTCGAACAACCGATCGGATATGACCTCATCTGTGACTTCGATTTCTCTATCTTGGACGGCAAGTCCGAGGAACACCAAGAAAAACTCTTTATGATTAGCAAGGAAGGTATCATCAAGGATGCGCGAGAAGAGTTCCAGTTGAAGATACAATGCCTCAACCGCTTCATCCTCGGCGCAATCATTCTGTCAGAAGAGGTTGTCGCGGTGATTCGGCGGGAACTTCGCAAAGTGTCGGATGGGTTCCTTGTCACACCAGAAAACGTCCTGCACGTCCTCGAGAACGAGGTGCTTAAGAGAGATGCGATCGAGGGAGACGAAGCACAGAAGGCTCAGAGCCGCGTGAAACGGTTTTATCGCAAGGCATCCAAGGATGCCGGCGAAGAGCCAGCGGCCGAGACTCCCGCGTCTCCGAGCCAACCCCAAGATGTATCCTTCTCGGACCAACTTCTTAAGGAAACAAAGCAACCGGAACCGAAAACAGAATAGGAAGTCGAACCAGCGCGTGGAGACTACAGTTTTGCCGTAGCGGGGAAATCTGGGGACACCATAGCGGGGAAATAGGTTCGACTACGCTCACCACAAGAAGGAATGTAACTTTTTATGTTTAAGAATATTTCCATAATCGGCGATGGTGCGATGGGTACTGTTCTTGCAATGCTGCTTTGCGAGAAAAAAATTCCCGTTCGGATGTGGGGATATGACAGGGGGCAGCTTGAACAGATAAAGGCAGCAGGTGAAAACAAGAAGTTTTTGCCCGGCTATAAACTACCATCCGGAATCGTATTTGAGAGCAATGACGAACGCATAATGAAAGATGCCGATTTGCTTGTTTCGGCTGTGCCGTGTCAATTTATGCGGGGTATCTGGGGGCGGCTGAAAGATTATATTCCTAAGGGTATCCCAATCGTCTCGGTCGCCAAGGGTATCGAGAACGAAACTCTGCTTTGCCCGACTCAAATCATTGCAGACATACTGGGTGACAGCGTCAGATATGCGGCGATGTCTGGGCCTACAATTGCCGATGAGCTGGCTCGAAAACTGCCTGCAACCGCCTGTGTGGCGAGCACCAATGAAGAGCTGGCCAAAGAAATTCAGCAGACTTTTAGCGTTTCATGGCTTCGGATTTATACCAATACCGACATTGTTGGAGTTGAGCTGGCTGGGGCGATGAAAAACGTTATCGCAATTGCCGCGGGAATTGTAGATGGGACAGGGGCAGGCGACAATGCCAAGGCGGCGCTTTTGAGCAGGGGGCTTGCGGAGATAACACGGCTTGGTATAGCGTGCGGGGCAAAACCACAGACTTTTGCTGGATTAACAGGACTGGGGGACCTGGTGACAACATGTTTTTCACCGAGGGGCAGGAACCGCTCGTTCGGCGAAAGAATAGGCAAAGGCCAGCCGGCAGCACAGGCGCAAAACGCCACCGAATCGGTCATCGAAGGCATTTCCACGTGCCAGTCCGTTGTTGCACTGGCAGGGAAGCATAATGTAGAGATGCCGATTACACAGGCGGTTTACGAGGTGCTGTTCGAGAATAAGCCGGTACAAACAGCCATTGCCGATTTGATGAAAAGGCAGCTTAAAGCCGAATAAATATTATAGGTCGTAATTCGTCATGCGTATTGTGCGATGCGTATTGCGAAAAATAAAAACTCAACACAAAATATACTATTTAATACATATACCACTTTTGTCAACCGTTATCTTCAATGTGCCTGCTTGCGTCCTATAAATCTATAGCTCTAAATTATGAGTTGAAACCAAAGATTTTATCGGAACCAGAATAAAATTTTTCTATACTGCAGAAAACATAGGTTATTATTTCCACTACAATTTGGCTGATTGGCAGTTTGTTTCCTATATTTTTATTAGCACAACCTTACATTGGCGGAAGGTACGTCCCAATAGCCATAAGATAGCTTTAATGCTGGTGTTCAGTTGGAACGATGAAGTGATTATGGATAGAGGTGTGAGTTGCAGGTTGCGCAGAGCGTGTTTTTTGTTTCATACCATGCTATCCGAGGAAGTGTATTTTGTATTTTAAGGTATTAATATGTTCTGGTTTAACAAACTCCGCACATATCCGATCGGTATAGACATGGGTGAGGATACCCTAAAGATGGTGCAGTTTGCAAATAACGGCAAAGGTATAAGCTTAATAGCCGGCGGAAACGAAAACCGGCCCGTGGACATCGTGCCCGGGAGCAGCACATGGCAAAGGTGGGCCATTGAAGCCATTAAGAAAGTAACCTCAAACGGCAGATTCATCGGTAAAAATGTTACGGCGGCGATACCGGCAAATGAGATGTTTGTCGACAATATAAAAATGCCTAAGGTCGGCGACGAGAAACCGGAAGAAGCGATTTTCTCGAAGATAAAACAGAAACTGACCTTCGACTTTACGCTGGCGATGATAAAGTATATTCCGACAGAGGAAGACAACATCATCGTGATAGCAACGGAGCGTGAAAAAATCGACAGACATTTGGCCATATACGAAAGGGCCAATTTACAGATAGAGTCTATCGGAGTCTGGCCTGTGGCAATGGCCAATAGTTACGCGAGGTTCTTCGGGCGGCGAAAGATAGATTTACAGGCCGTTGTAATGCTGATTGACATAAAAAGCAACAGTACAAATGTTGTAATATCACGACATAAAAATCCTCTGTTTGCGCGGTCGATACCTGTCGGGGCCAAGCAGCTTGGGATAAATGAAATGATAAGTCGACTGGTGATGGAACTGGTGGCGTGCAAAAAGCATTTTAGTCAGATGTACCGAAACACCGTGATAGAGCGTCTGATTTTTCTTTCAGGCCGAGTCGTGGAGAAAGAGACGTATACCGCCTTGGCCAAACAGTTGGAAATGCCTGCACAGATGGGAGACTGCCTTACGGCGGTGGAGGCGGGGAATATTTATGAACTCGGTATAGACAGAAGAGCAAGTCAGTTCAGTTGGGCAATCGCATTTGGGCTTGCCTTGCCCTAAAAATATTTAGAAAACAAAGGTGAACTAAAGAGGTGAACTAAAATGATAAATATAAATTTTGTGCCGGATGATTATGTTCAGAATAATGAATCCCGCAGAATGAATTTTATGTACATAGTTTTGTTCGTGGTGGTGATGATGGCGCTGGGCGGGGTATTTGGAGTAATCAAGATGCGGCAGCGGTCGCTGGCGGCAAGAGAAAAGGCCATAGATGCTAAAATGCTTAAAAAACAGGACGACATAAAGAAGGTGGACGTCCTGCAGACAAAGAGCAGGTCAATGATGAAGACTGCCCTTATGACAGCGGAACTTCTTGAGCCGTTGCCGAGAAGCGTACTTCTTGCATCGTTGACGAACAACCTTCCGGTTGGCGTGTCTCTGGTTCAGCTTAATCTTGTTCAGAAAGAGTCCAAGCAGCTAAGAGCCGCTGCTGCTGAGACCGCTACCAAATTTGACAAGGCGGTACAGGCCCAGCAAGGCCAGAAGGGTGCGAAAGCCGCCGAGGGCGAAAACAAAATTTCTCCTGAAAAGCTTTTAGAGACTCAAATTGACATCGAGGGCCTTGCAGCGAGCGACCTTCAGGTTGCGGCCTATATTGAAAGATTAAACAGTTCGATCCTGCTGGAAAATGTGGCACTGGTGGAATCAAAAGAGCAAAAAATTGATGATGTAACATTCAGACAGTTCAAATTGACAGCCATGCTTAAAAAAGATGTTCATCTTACCAAAGAAGATGTAGACAAAATGAAAATTGGTTGTGACCAGGCGGCAAGGAGTTTTTAGGCGGGAAAGTCCGAGTGCGCTGATTTTTAAAGGGCAAAATTATGACAAGCGGTTTAAGAAAATTCGTATTTTTTGTTTTGTTGCTTGGTGTAGCGGTTGTTGCATACAAGTATATGATAAAGCCGGCCAACAAGAACATGGAGGACTACCGGGTAAAGGTCGAGGCCAAGGTGTCCAGGCTGGCTGAGCTTGAGAAAACGACGGCGGTTGCGGAAGACCTCAGTAAACAGCTTGCGCAGCTTCAGGAAGCAATCAAATTTTTTGAAAGCAAGCTGCCGCCGACGGTTGAAATCGACAAGGTGCTGGGTGATATAACCTTAATTGCACAAAAACAGGGTTTGCGTCCCAAAACGATTCGAACACTTGGTAAAAAGGATAACAGCGGTTATGTGGAACAGCCGCTGAAAATGGAATTGATTGGGAATTTCAATTCATTCTATACCTTTCTGCTTGAGCTTGAAAAACTTCCTCGAATAATGAAAATCCGCGAACTTAAGCTGGAGAAGCAAAAAGAAAGTGAAGGCCAGATTGCAGCCACTTTTACAGTAAGTATATTTTTTCAGAATAAAGCCGGTTAAGAGGATATTAAACAGTGTGGATTCAGACATAAATCAGCAAATTTATTGATTGGAGTTTTTATATGTTGTCTTTTTTGCATGAGCAAAGCCATGAGGATTTATTGAAACCGTCTCGGGACCCCAAAAGCGTCCCTGACCAGGCGGGAGATGCCGCCCAGGACCAGGAATATATAAAGGTAGCGGCACAGGGTAAGAAGGTCCGTCAGAGTACGATTATACTTGCGGTATTGTTCGGGGTAGGTCTGCTGTGTCTTTTCTTCATGATAAAAAAGAGCGGCCCGTCGGCAGCCTCGGCATTACCCCCTGGTGCTGAAGAGCTAAAGATGGAAAAAGCCATCGCCAATCTTACAGGAGTCAGGTCGGAAATGTGCAGCGGGCTGGAGAAGATAGTCAAGAAGTTTTATGATTTTTCGGATGTGCAGCAGAAGCAGGTCGAAAAACTCACAAAGAACCCGTTTAAATATGAGAAGTTCTTGGGTGATTTCGACAAAAACGGTGCAAATGACTCTGCCAAGAATCGGAGTCTACAGGCCAGTGAACTGGAGCTTATCAGTATTATGCAGTCAAACGGCCGAAATTGCTGCATGATAAGCGATAAACTTCTCTATGAAGGCGACTCAATAAGAGGATTCACCGTGGAACGGATTAACGACAAATCAGTACAGCTTAAATCAGAGGAAATAAAAATAGAACTTAAACTATCCGACTAAGCAATGATAGATATCGGCATAATATTATGAAGGTTTTGAATCGAAGAAAAATACAGAATGGGAATTAAATCATTATTAAATTTTGACAGGAAGGCCAACAAATCAAAGTTGAATGCAGCGTCGCGGAATAATTCGGCCGGTGAGAATTACTGTGACGACCAGCCGATACTTGGTTTGTGCGACCTCTATTCTCCCGAAGAAGAGGTTTTTCAGTCTCATTCGCAGAAGAATACGGACCAATCGCATACTCGCGATATGCTTGATATTCTGGTGGATATGGGCGAGCTTACGCCCCAGCAGTGTACCCAGTTAAGAGATGCACAGGATGGTAAAGTCGGCTCCAATGTTGAGGTAGTGCTGTTAAAATCGGGCGTGGTCAACGCCGAGACCATACTGACGGCAAAGGCCAAACTCTACAATATGGAGTTTCGACATATAGAGCCCCAAAATGTAGACAAGGACGCTTTTGGGAAACTTGATATCAATTTTATAAAAACCAGCGGTGCTTTGCCCGTCGCGATAGAAAAAAATACCCTTGTCGTTGCAACAAGCGACCCTGCAAATGTTTTCGTGATGGAAGACGTAAAGAAAAAGACGCAGATGGAAATCCGGGTGATAGTATGCAGCCAAACGGATATCGAGACGGTATGCAACAGGTTTGAGGAGCAGCAGGAAAAAGCCGAGTACAACGTCGACGACATTATCAGTGATATGACCGAAGTGGAGGTCATTCAGGATCATGAAGATAGTTCAGAGGACCTCGAACAGATGGCGGGTCAGTCGCCTGTCATCAAGTTCGTTAATTATCTTATAAGCAATGCGGCAAATTCCGGGGCCAGTGATATTCATATCGAGCCGAAAGATAAAACTACAAAGGTAAGATACCGAATAGATGGTGTTCTTTTTGAAACGATGCAGGCGCCGCTGAAGATGCATCCTGCTGTAGTGTCGCGTATTAAAATCATGTCAAATCTGGATATTTCGGAAAGACGGCTTCCCCAGGACGGCAAGATTTCAGTAATTTTGGGCAACAGAGGAATTGATTTGCGTGTTTCGATATTGCCTACAAATCGCGGTGAGAAAGTTGTTATTCGTATTCTGGACAGTAAATCCATAATGCGTGGTCTTGAACATCTCGGTATGGAGCCGAACGTTCTGTCGCTTTTTAAGGAGCAGATAGAACTGCCTCACGGGATTTTGCTTGTTACAGGTCCTACAGGTTCTGGAAAAAGCACCACATTGTATTCTGCTCTGTCGCAGATGGATGGCAACAGCATGAACATATCCACCGTTGAAGACCCTGTGGAATATGAGCTTGATTTCTGCAATCAGGTTCAGGCCAATGAAAGAATCGGGCTTGACTTCGCCACGGCGTTGAGGAGTCTGCTTCGTCAGGACCCGGATATTATGATGATTGGTGAAATAAGAGACAATGAAACGGCTCGAATAGCCGTTCAGGCAGCTTTAACGGGGCATCTGGTGCTCTCGACTCTGCACACAAACGATGCGCCAAGCAGCGTTACAAGACTCATAAATATCGGTATCGATTCATATTTGATAGCTGCATCGCTAAATGCCATACTGGCTCAGCGATTGGTCAGAAGAATTTGCCCGAAATGCAAAACGAATTTCCAGATTCCCGAAAACATGCGTAAATATGTAGAAAAAACAGGCGTCAAACCCGACCAGCTCTTTCACGGGGCCGGCTGCGATAGCTGCAGAAAATCCGGCTATACGGGCAGAGTCGGTATTTATGAATTGCTGATTATTGATGATAAATTCCGTGACCTGATTAATAAAGACCCGTCGGTCGGCAGTATGCGGAAGGCATTTATCGAAAGCGGGCAGCCGACCCTGTTCAACGACGGAGTTGAAAAAGTCAAACAGGGTTTGACAACGATAGAAGAGGTATTGCGGGTTACAGAAGTGTATGGGCAAAGCCAGAAAGAAATTTTCGTTGAGAATATAAAATGATAATAAAGCACACAGGTCGTAGGTCGTAAGCGGACAAACACTATGATTCTGCGGCTTATTTTATGGGAGATTTTGAGATGACAGATGTTAAAGACATATTGAAAAAATCGATAGAAATCGGTGCAAGTGACGTGCATGTCAATGTTGGCCTGCCGCCGATAATCAGAAAAAATACGGAACTTATCAATCTTGATTTTCCACCGGTCAGCAGCGAAGAAGCAAGAAAGATGGTACTGGGAATGGTAGGACCCGACAGGTTCAAGAAATTCGAGGACAAACGAGACCTTGACTTTTCGACCATGCTGGACGACGGGCACAGATTCCGCGTTAACTCCCATTATCAGCGTGAGACGATTGCAATATCATTTAGAGTTATTCCCAATCAGATACCTTTACTGGACGATTTACATCTGTCGCCGATAGTCAAAGAGTTGACTGATTTGCCGAGAGGGCTGGTGCTGGTAACAGGCCACACCGGCTCCGGTAAAAGCACAACACTTGCGGCGATGATAGGATTGATAAATTCTAAATCAAGATACCGCATAATCACGCTGGAAGATCCTGTTGAATATGCGCTGGAAAACAAGATGTGCATGATAGAACAGCGAGAAATCGGTTCTGACTGT
>JAPLMV010000092.1 GCA_026386835.1 Planctomycetota bacterium
GCTACGCTACCGAGTGGCTAACTATTTTTAAGCTTGCCACGGCCTAAACGGCAAGCCTCGCAATGACAAAAGGACGGCCATTTCTGTCTGCAAGCTTGCTGTGCACCCTATCCATATCCCTGATAAAAAATTTCATTGACGAACAAGATGTTTTCCTATATCGTAGTGAATACTACTTACTCAAACTTGACTAACAGTCGGTTTGAGAATGCAAAAATCAAAATTAAAAGTTCAAAATTACGGAATGAAGATTGAATAAATTGAGGGGATATGCGACCAATGTCGAAAAAATACAGGTAAATAAAATACGTTCACTAACCAGAATCGCTAACCATATTTTATAAAGGAGGTTACAAGTGAAACTTAAAGGCACACAAACAGAAAAGAATTTAGTGGCTGCATTCGCAGGGGAATCACAGGCGCGTAATAGATATACATATTTTGCCAGCCAGGCAAGAAAAGAAGGTTATGAACAGATAGGGGCAATTTTCGAGGAGACGGCCAACCAGGAGAAAGAGCACGCCAAGCGTGAATTTAAATTTTTAGAAGGCGGTGAAGTGGAGATTACAGCGGCATTTCCGGCTGGAGTTATCGCAACGACGCTTGAGAATTTGAAGGCGGCGGCGGCGGGTGAACACTATGAAACGACGGATATGTATCCGAGTTTCGCAGAGACCGCCAAGAAAGAAGGATTTGCCGAAATTGCCGCGTTCTTCAGGAAAATTGCGGTGGCTGAGGGACGTCACGAGCAGCGGTATCTTGCGCTGGCAAAAAATATGGCTGATGGAAAGGTATTCAAACGCGAGAAGTCGGTACGATGGGTTTGCAGAAATTGCGGGTATGTGCATGAAGGGACCGAGGCAATTAGTACATGTCCTGTTTGCGCTCATCCACAGGCGTATTATGAACTGGAAGCGACCAATTATTAACTCAAACTGACAAATGGTGGGGTAAAGACCCTGCCCTACCGGACTGAATTAACCCTTAAGGGGTGAAAAGTGTAAAATTTATGAGGCAGCTAAAAGCTAATGTTTATGCGGTGGGAGCAATCGACTGGGACAGGAAATTATTTGACGAATTGATCCCTCTGCCGGACGGGACGAGCTACAACGCTTATTTGATAAAGGGAAGCGAAAAAACGGCGTTGCTTGACACCGTTGACCCGACAAAAACAAATGTGCTGATAGATAATCTCGTTAAAAGCGGCGCGGCGAAAATAGATTATATAGTTTCCCACCACGCAGAGCAGGACCACTGTGGCTCGATACCGGAAATACTGCTGTTGTATCCAGAAGCCCTGGTCGTGACGAACGCAAAATGCAGAGATATGCTGATGGATTTACTGCACATCGAGGAAGGGAAATTTATTACCATTGAAGACGGACAGACGCTTTCGCTGGGTGATAAAACCATGCAATTCGTATTTATCCCGTGGGTACACTGGCCTGAAACGATGGGGACATATCTGAAAGAAGACAAGATATTTTTCCCGTGTGATTTATTCGGCTCACATCTTGCGACAAGCAGTCTGTTTGTAGATGACCAGGCGACGGTTTACGAAGCAGCGAAACGTTATTACGCAGAGATAATGATGCCGTTTAGAGGGCCGATAAAAAAGAACCTCGAAAAAATGAAACAATTGCAGATAGAAATGATTGCTCCAAGTCACGGGCCGGTCGTAGACAAGCCGGAATTTATTATCAATGCCTATAAAGACTGGGTCAGCGATGATGTCAAAAACGAGGTGGTACTGCCTTATGTATCGATGCACGAAAGCACCAGGAAGATGGTTGAGCATCTTGTTGACAGCCTCATTGAAAGAGGCATTACAGTCAGGCAGTTTAATCTTACGACAGTGGACATCGGGAAACTTGCAATGGCACTTGTGGATGCGGCTACGATTATAATCGGCTCGCCGACCGTTCTGACAGGGGCGCATCCCAAAGCGGCTTACGCCTGCATTTTGGCGAATTCGCTTCGGCCCAAGGCGAAATTTGCTTCCGTTATCGGCTCTTACGGCTGGGGCGGAAAAATGGTTGAGCAGATTGCGGGATTGCTTGCAAATCTTAAAGTAGAAATCATCGAGCCGGTGATAGCAAAGGGAAGTCCAAAGGACAGCGATTTTACGGCTCTTGATAACCTGGCGGACAAGATTGCCGCAAAGCATAAAGAACTTAAAATAGCAAAGTGAAAGGAAAGATTATGGCTAAGAAGCTTGAAGTTTACAAATGTATGTTGTGCGGCAATATCGTAGAGGTGCTGCACGGCGGGGACGGGGAACTTGTCTGCTGCGGCCAGCCGATGGCGAACCTTGCTGCAAAAACGGCAGACCAGGGTAAGGAAAAGCATGTGCCGGTAATAGAAAAAATCAATGGCGGCATAAAAGTAAAAGTAGGAAGTATACCGCATCCGATGGAGGAAAAGCACTATATCGAGTGGATTGAAATAATAGCCGACGACAAGGCATACCGGCAGTTCTTAAATCCGGGGCAGGCGCCGGAGGCGATATTTAATGTAAAGGCAGACAACATAGCCGCAAGAGAATACTGCAATATCCACGGATTGTGGAAAGGAGAGTAAAAATGTTCAACAAGAAAATGGAAAA
>JAPLMV010000242.1 GCA_026386835.1 Planctomycetota bacterium
GCCCGAAAATTCATCAGCGGCAAATATACACGGTGGAAAAATCTCAAACTATGCCCAATACGAAGACTACCACACATTTATAAAGAAACAACTGTATAAATTGGTTGACTTCATAAATTCAATTGGCAATCGGCAATCGTCAATCGTAAATTTCAAAGTTTGTGTCGATTCAGCCCCTTTGGCTGAAAGGGCACTGGCTGTCCGTGCGGGGCTGGGCTTCATCGGGAAAAACCATATACTAATTAACCCTCAATTGGGCTGTCAGATATTCCTGGGCGAAATAATAACGACCCTTAAACTTCAGCCGTCAATTGAAAATCACGGGCTGGGTAAATCACAAGTCCCAAATCTCTGTTCCAACTGCAATAAATGTGTTGCTGCATGTCCAACCGGCGCCTTGAGGCCGGATGGGCAATTCGATGCCAACAGGTGCGTCAGCTATCTGACTATCGAATACAAAGGTGAGATTGCCTCGGATTTGGCCGGCAAAATCGGCGACCGACTGTTCGGCTGCGACGAGTGTATTCTTGCATGTCCCTGGCAGAAGAAAGCCCCACCCTGTAAAAACAAGCAATTCAAATTTTACGGTGACAGGGCGGAAATGGATTTGAATGAAATTTTGAATATGACAGAGGATGAGTTTGCAGGAAGGTTTGCCGGCTCGTGCATAGAAAGACTGGGGCTTGACGGGCTTAAACGTAATGCTCAAATCTGCCTGTCTTAAAAAAGTTTTGCAAAAATCTTTGCCAAATGCCGAAAATAATTAATAGCGGGTTGACTTTGACCGAACATGTGGTTTATTATGGCGTAAGTTAAGTCAAGTTCGGATTTTTCGTGCGAGTTATCCTTATGAAAGCAACGCGAATATATTTGATATTATTACTGCTTGTGATGGGTTGTCAGCAGGTCGGGACTGGGCAGGAAAAGGCTGTTGTTTCGCCCAATAATATCACTAATAGCATCACTGTTACAGACAATGAGCTTGGCACACAATTACAAATCAACCGAGATGCCCTTCTTAATAAGAATTCAGGCGAACAGATACGAATTGCCGCGGCAACGGTAATGCTGTTCAGCGACGACCCTTTGGCCCGGAGAATCCTGCTTGATGTGTTAAAACAGTCCGAAAACGGCGGCGCAGCTCGTATAGCGGTTTGCAGGGCATTAGGTCAGACAATTGCCTCTCAAAAGCCCGTAAATAACAAGGAGGATTTTATTGCGCCTTTGTTTGAGATATTAAGCGCCGACGACTCTGTCGCGGGCAGACTGGCCGCCGAGGCGATGCTGGTTTTCGGCTACGACCAGGTATCATGGCAGCTTGAAAAAATTGCGGCAGACGCTTCGTTGCCGGTCAAAGCCAGATTGAATGCGATATATGCCCTGAAGCTTCAGCCGGATATGAGAGCGGTGTTTCAAATGATGAGCCTGCTCGACGACCCGCAAAGTCAGGTATCCGCTGCGGCTGAAACGACTTTACGTTCGCTGGCTTTACCTGTCGGTAACGATGAGAAATCCCGAAAGGAAATAGCGGAAGAAATCAAACGAAGCGGGGTGGAGAAATTTCAGAGGGACAGGCTTATCCAGCAGGAAAGCAGGATACGAAACCTCGAAAACGAGGTTGATTTGTACCAAAACCAATACCTCGCTGCTTTAGACAAAATCTATGAAGACA
>JAPLMV010000194.1 GCA_026386835.1 Planctomycetota bacterium
AAAATCAATGCCTGAAATTGGATGCATTTGGACATACTTTGGAGTACTTTAGACCTACTTTGGAGTACCTTTGGAGTGCTTTGGAGTGCGTTTGGATGTCTTTGGATGACCTTGGATGACATTGGAGTTTCACCTACAAACGGCAGGTACACCCATTCCCAAAATAGCAGCATTTTTCATATTGACAGGAATGTAATCAACGTGTAAACTAACATCTTTCATTTGTGTGGGTATTCACACCTAAGATTAAGCGATTAATTTTAATGAAGGTAATTATGTCTGTAGAGTTTATTCGTAATGTAGCTATTATCGCCCATGTCGACCACGGTAAAACGACGCTGGTGGACCGGCTTCTGTACCAGTCAGGGATGTTCCGCGATGGTGAACTTGACAAACTTGCCGGTGTGGGGCACGACCTTATTATGGACTCAAACCCGCTCGAGCGCGAGCGAGGCATCACTATATTGAGCAAAAATTGTGCCATTACCTACATTGCACCTGATGGACAAAAATACAAAATCAACATAATCGATACGCCCGGGCACGCCGATTTCGGCGGCGAGGTCGAACGCGTTCTGAAAATGGCCGATGGCGTATTGCTGGTGGTCGATGCTTTCGAAGGCCCGATGCCGCAGACGCGTTTTGTTCTCGGAAAGGCCCTCGAAAACAACCTCAAACCCATCGTTGTCATCAATAAAATCGACCGTAAGGACGCTCGTCCGGACGATACCCTCAATGAGGTCTTTGATTTGCTTGTTCATCTCGGCGCAAATGATAATTCGCTGGATTTTCCTGTCGTATATGCATCAGGCAAAGAAGGCTGGGCCACAACAGACCTTGAAAAGAAAAGTGACAATATGCAGCCGCTGTTCGAAGCAATTATAGATCATATTCCGGCACCGATAGCATTTCCCGATTATCCACTGCAAATGCTCGTAACGACACTTGAGCATTCCGACTATGTCGGGAGAATAGCGATAGGCAGGGTCGTTGCCGGAAGAATCAGCGAAGGAGAACAGGTAATCGTGATTGACCGCGACGGAAATCATACTCAGCAAAAGGTCATGCAGCTTCACCAGTTCCATGGGCTTGGAAGAAAACAGGTTGAGACCGTTGAGGCAGGGGACATCTGTGTGGTGTCGGGGCTTGACCCTGTGGATATCGGCAACACAATTGCCTGTGCAGAAAACCCCAGCCAGCTTCCGATAATTGCTGTTGACGAACCGACAATGACTATGACGTTTCGCGTTAATGACGGACCTTTTGCCGGCAGGGACGGCAAATATGTGACCAGCCGACAAATTGGCGAAAGGCTCGAAAAGGAACTCCAGCACAATGTTGCCCTGCGGGTTGAGCCGGGCGAATCAAGCGAAGAGTTTAAGGTTTCCGGCAGGGGGCTTATGCACCTTGGCATCCTGCTTGAAAATATGAGGCGGGAAGGATATGAGATTTGCGTTGGTAAGCCGGAAGTCATCCTGAAAACCGTAAATGGCAAGGAAGAGGAGCCGATAGAATTGCTGGTGATAGATTGTCCGAGCGAATGCCAAAGCTCTGTAATTGGTCTTATAGGTGACCGCAGGGCTGAGATGACGCGGATGGAAGCCAAAAGCGGGGCAAGCGGCTTTATGCATATGGAATTTTCGATACCGTCTCGCGGTTTATTCGGTCTGCATGCGAGAATGATGAATGCCACACAGGGTAAGGCAGTGATGCACCATACCGTAGAAAAATATGAACCGATGCGCGGCTCGATACCGCAGCGGCAGGCAGGCGTTACGATTGCAACCGAAACTGGCAGTGTTACAGCTTATGCACTTGACGCACTTTATGACCGCGGCATTTTCTTTGTTAAGCCCGGCGACGAGGTTTACCAGGGGCAGGTGGTCGGTGAGCACTGCAAGGATAAGGATATACCCGTTAATGTCGTCAAGCTCAAGCAGCTTACCAATATGCGTTCGTCCGGCAAAGACGATGCTGCTAAAGTTCGTCCGGTGCGAAAAATGAGTCTTGAAGCGGCGATGGAATACATCCAGGAAGATGAACTTGTTGAAGTTTGTCCAAATTCCATTAGAATCAGAAAACGCCAGTTGAATGAGAGCGACCGCCGCAAGTCGGCACGCAAAGTTCGCTTATAGCCGAATCGCTAAAATCCTCAAAAAGGACCGACTGTGAAATACGCCGACGATAAAAAAATCAGAGCGTTTGTGGATGCCTGTCATAGGGTTGCGGATTTTGGTTTGCTGCGGTGCAGCAGCGGAAATATGTCCTGTCGGCTTGATGATAAACTGGTCGTCCTTACCGCCAGCGGGGCTTGGCTTGGCGAAATTACCGCAAGGCAGGCAACAATTTGCCGAATCGACAATGGGCAATGTATTAACGGTCTGACCCCGACCGTGGAAAACAAATTTCATCTCGGCATCCTTCGCAAAAGACCAGATGTAAACGTAGTTCTGCATTTTCAAAGCCCCTTTGCAACAGCGATAGCGTGTGGTAAGCCGAACGATTATAATTTCAACGTAGTAATCGAGGTGCTTTACTATATTAAAGACCCCGTGGTAGTGAAATACCTGCCGCCAGGCTCAGATGCCCTTGCCGATGCGGTTATCGCAGCGCTTGGGGAACACGATATGGCTATTCTCCGCAATCATGGGCTTGTTACTGTCGGCAGGGACTTCAATGATGCGATTCAAAAGGCCTGTTTTTTTGAATTGGCCTGCCAGATACTTTTGTGCCAGGATAACCCTCAATTCCTGAGCAAGAGTGTCATTGATGAACTAATAAGGAACTCGTCAAAAGTGTGCTGACAGTGCTGTTGCCGATTTTTTACTATCCAAAATAAAACTTTTTTGATTTTTGATTCTAAAATGCTTGACAGTAATAATATAAACCTGCTAACATTACCGTTGATTAACGGATGGGGCCGTAGCTCAATTGGTTAGAGCATCGGATTGTCGATCCGAAGGTTGAGGGTTCGATCCCCTTCGGCCTCGTTAGCTAAGTGATTGGCCAGTAAGCATTTATGTTTGCTGGCCTTTCTTGTTATACCCTCAAAAACGCTCGTTGCACCAATTTGCACCAAAATCTGACTCATGGCTTTGCTCCTTCCCTGCTGCTTTGACAGCATTTCTGGAGCAGTTCCTGACCGACCTGATGGGTGGTTGCTTTTCTTGCTCTGGCAATTAAATCATCTGCCACAGCCAAATAGAATTTGTGAGTTGTCGAAAAGTTGGCGTGCCCTGCAAGTGTCATTACATCATGTTCACTCAGTCCTTCCGGAACCAATTGGTGATAGCGGTCTTGCGTATGTCATGAAATGTTCCTTTTTCCACATGGGCCAGGATCAAAATCTTATTGAACTGCTTTGTAAAATTATTGATCACTTTGTTTCTTGCACTACAGAGCGTCCATTCACCTTTGGGGCGAAGTACATTCTGAATGTAATCATATCGCTCAGGTGGAACAAGAACATAAGGATAACCCTCTGGCCTGTGATTCTGATGGTCAATTAACAATTGGCTGACATCTTCTTTTAACGGAAGCAGTCGGCGATCAGTGTCCTTGATTTTCCATTCCCATGTTTCATTGGTGTCTTTTTTGGGCGTAACCTCAATGGTCATCTTGCCAAAATCAATGTCACTCCATACCAAGTTGAGCATTTCACTTTTTCGCATTCCAGTCGTTATTGCCATGGTAATAAGCATGTCCCACTCCAAGACAGAAGCGTTCTGGATTTGTGAAGCAACTCTCTGGATGCGGTCGATTTCTTCTGCGGTGTATATCTTGATCCTTTGCTTTGGGACTTTAGGAAGCTTGACATATTCAAGCGGGTTTTCATCTATCTGTCTGCGTTGAACCGCCAGGCAAAAGAACCTCTTTAACCCACGTGCCTTTTTAGCCACTGTTGCTGGACTGTCACCCCTGTCAAGGCAGGATTGACAGAAGAGTTCCCCGTGAGTCTGCTGAACTCTTAGGTAATCGATGTTACCTATCGTTTTGATGAAATCTTCCATAGCCTCTTGATAGTCTATTCGGGTGGTTT
Source organism: Planctomycetota bacterium (assembly GCA_026386835.1). Lineage (GTDB taxonomy): Bacteria > Planctomycetota > Phycisphaerae > Sedimentisphaerales > Anaerobacaceae > JAPLMV01. The sequence goes on from JAPLMV010000194.1 coordinate 4,040, forward strand.
CCCTGATTTGGTCACCGGTTTTGGTTAAGCTGTCTTTCATAAAATCCCTGAGCCTCATAGAGCCAGACTCAACATACCCCATTCTGAGCTCTTTTTCCTTTTGTGACCGTTGTTTTTCAGCTTTACGTCCATCCGAATGACCAAGTGTATCCCATCTTCGTTTTCCACATTCATCAGTGTACCGCAGCAAATATGTAAAGCTGCTGCCATCACTCGATGGTCTTTTATTGAGCCTTACCAGTTCTTTCATATTCTGCCTCCTTTCCGAAGCTGGCCTGGCTCATGCAATCCTGACCAGATTATAACCAAGCTTCGTTCGGAGCGCAAGTTTATTTTTTTGTAGTTGTTTCTTGTTCTATCCATTTCAGAATTGCTTCTCTGGGGTATAGTGTTTTGTTGCAAATGTGTATTCGTGGCAAGTTTCTAACTCTTTTTAAATGTTCTGTGACATTGTGGTAATCATCAGAGTTGCTTATTTCTGAAATACGAAGAAAAACAATAAGTTCTTCCTCTGTCATCAATTCCTGGCAAGGAGTAAAGCCACCATTGCCATCAGGCAAGACGACCGGAGTCATAAGCTGTGGAAACTCCGTCTGCCTTTGAGGCAGTTTATCATCACTGTTCTGGCATATTTGCCTGTTCATCGTTACCTTTTTAACTTTTTGATCACCTTACAACTTGTTTTTCTTCTAATACGGCTTTGTATAGTATCAGCCAGACAACAGTTCTTGCATTTAGGCTGTTTTCATAATGCAAAGCACTTGACTTCGTCAATAACACCGTTCTTATCTCTGGTCAGATGCCATTTATTGCAGCTTGGCTGATCAAGGCCGACGTTTATGACCTGGTCGTTTGCTTTTTTTATTTTGAAATACATGTTTTGACCCTCGACAGGGACAGTAAGGAAATCAGAGTTCTTTGCGTCTGTTTTTTTAATTTCCATTAACCTGCTCACGCTTAAACGCCATCGGTATTTCCCTTTTTTGTTTTTATTGCTTTCACTATAAGTCCCAAAACAGTCACGATGTACAGACTGATAGCTAATGAGGCATAGATAATAAGTTCTGCAAGCAGCAAAGAGTTGTCTTTATCAGCAATGCTTTGGGCAGTCTTGTTATTGACAACTAAATACAACACTCCCAAAAAGCAAAATAAGGACAAACCTCCTGCAAACAAAACACTTGTGTATTTCCCAAAAATATGCATCTCATCTACTGTTCGAACTATTGGGAACATCAGGACAAAAATACTTATGCATGCAAGACACCAATAGACAACACCTGTTTCAAAAGCCAATATACAAATTGTCATGTTACACGATCCTTTCTTATGTTTTTTCTTTTCGATTCCACTAAATATTATTGAACAGCTTCGGTTTCTCATATTTATCAATAAGTTCTTTGATAAAACATTTGCCGGCAGGACAGAATCTTTTAAGCAGAGGATGTTCACAACCTACGAAGCCAGGATTCTCAACAGCAAAATTCAAAATGGCTCGTAGCCTTTGATAATCTCCATTGCGATTTTGGCGGTCGATCTGTTGGAAGTAATGCCATATTTCATCAGTACCTGCCTTTATCCAGGAATAGAACTGTGATATTATCCTGCATGCTTCAAATGCCTGTTCTTTGGATAAATCCGTCCATGTCAGCCGTCTTATACATGGTGTAATTTGCCAGCCGTTTTCCAGGATAAGTTTCTGCAGTTGGCTTTGCCTATATTGTCTTTTCTCTTCTTCTTTGCATACCTCATTAAACCACTCAACAGCTTCCGGTACCACTCGGGGAATAATCAAAGAATCCTCTGCCCTGGGTTGTTTTGAAAGCTCAGCAATGGCATAAGCGTCCATATACAGCAATTCTTTAATTGTTAACGGAATAACATATCTATTAGTTTGACTATTGATTGAGTTTGGCATTCTGATGAGGTAGTCTCGGTGGTAAACGTCAATGTCGATATTTTCAGACACATCTTCAACGAGTTGCCGCGCCAGTTGGTAATTGATTAGCTGCATAAGCAGCGTCGGCTGTCCGGCGAAGACAATCGGTGGGACTAATATTACTGTTTCAGCGGTGGTACTGTTGGCATTGTCGGCGTTGTTACCGCTTTCACCGGCGCTGTAGGCGGAGGCGCTGGCGGCGCGGGCATCCATACCGTTACCGCCGCCGGTATAAATCACCTCGATACAGTCCTGGGGGATACTGAAGTTATCGCTGATGTAGAAGCATATTTCCAAAGCAGCTTTTAGAACATTTTCAGAACTGTTTGAAGCAATTTTGAAATACAACGGGTAAGTCTGCGGTGCCGATGGTTCTGGAGCATTATATGAGCAGACCGAGATATGTAAATTCTCATTGTTGTGCTGACTTCTGAATACTTCAACGGCGATATTATCACCTAAAGCGATAAAAACGCATTTGCCGCCTTTGGCAGACTTGAGTAATTTATATTCAACAGTTTTTTGATTTTCAGTGCTCATATTGTAATTTGTTAGACTTCAAACACTTCACCATATTGGTTGACTTGGTATCGTTTATGATTACTTTGATTTGTAACGAATATATCTGAAGGAGTTCTTTGGCTTTTCCTAGTGTAGTGCGTCATAAATAGCTTGACTTATAAATTAGGGGTGGATTATAATGTTCTGCATGAAAATAGCAGAACCAATACTATTGTCCCTCGAAGAACGCACGAAATTGGATATGTGGGCGTCAGCACGGAGCATGCC
>JAPLMV010000047.1 GCA_026386835.1 Planctomycetota bacterium
GGCCGCCATAGACCTCCGCAGTGTCATCTGCCTGGCTGCCTAAAGGGTCATAGTATATTATACCAACTAACCAATTTACTCCATCAATGTATGGAATGGCATTGGTGTATTCGAGCGAATAATCAACCTCTGTAAATTCACCACCCGCTCTATTTACACTTGTCCAATCCTGAGTGGACCAGATGGTGCCAGTGAAGCCGTACTTACTAAAATATACGCAAGGCTGGAAAACACTTTCATTATTCAAATTCTGCCCTCGCCAGATATACTTGGTGAAGTAATCAAATGTGAATCCGACACCAAGCGACTGCGAATTCGCATCATCTTGAGCCTTTGCCGCAGAACCTGTTAATACTGTCGAGGCCATCACTGCCATAATCCCCAAGTGGCGGGATTTTAACAGCGATGTTTTCAGCTTATATAACCATAATCCTTGCATTATCGCATTTCCATGTATTTCTATGGTTTCTGTAGTCGTGGTTGTTTTCGACACTATCCGAACATCATATTAGAAATAAATAGGCATTTTCCGAGTACCGTAAAGAATTACCACCAGTTGCGTCGGGGAATTCCCCTGGTCTTGGTCCGAAAAAAATATTTCCCCGCAATATCTGGACTTAAGCCGTTATCAAATCACACGAAATGCCCTTGGCCGAAAAAACAAAGTATATACTTTTTCCATTACCAACCCGATTGACCTTGAGTGTGAAGTGGATGTGTTTGAAAAAACACTTGTGCTCGCCGCCAATCAGGGACCGCTGCTCATTTTGATAAATATTGATACCCCTGGCGGCAAACCGGATTTGGTCAGGCGAATTTGTGCGGCTATAATGCAGGCTGATAATTGCGAAACTGCGGCGTTTATCAACAGCGGCAATTATCGCATTGGCCTGCGACAAGGTTTATATGCGTCAGGGTACTTATATCGGCGCTGAATCACCTAAGTCGGATTTATTCCAGAACTTAGACCAGCAGCAATCCGCGGACAGCAATCATACCGGCGAAGAATTCGACATATTTCGCACTTAAGAGCGAGGGACATGATGGTCGGGTGTGAACGAGGGGATATGATGTGAGATTTTGTTTTGATGAAAAACATCTGAAAGCGATGATTGAATATGTAAAAAGACGTGGTGAAGAAAAATAAAAAAGACGAGGGAGAAAGAGTGTTCTAATGACCCGCAGAAATAAATTCGGGGGCTAACCGATAATGAAAGCGACATAACTTTTTTATAACGCCCTGAAGGGGCGGCTGATTTCCTGAAGCTGAACTAACCTCTGGTATCTCTGGTATCGTTATTTTTCTGGGCAAAATTCTCGAACTTACCGAAAATCATCTTGCCTGCTGATGTCTGAAGCGAACTTGTTACACTAATGAGGATGTCCCGCCCGATTTTAGTCCTTGCGCCTTCGACAACGACCATAGTACCGTCGGCCAGGTAGCCAATACCCTGGTCTGCTTCTTCGCCTGGCTTAACGACCCTGATTTCCAAATTCTCACCCGGCAGAGCAATAGCCTTGAGAGAGTTGGCCAGGTCGTTTATGTTTAATACATCGACCTCACGTACCTGAGCGACTTTGCTGAGGTTATAGTCAGTGGTTGCAAGCCTGCCGTTACAATTTTTGGTGAACATTATCAGCTTCTGATCGACTCCTTTGACATCTTCGCTATCAGGCATAACGATATCATCGATTTGCACATCAATTACGGGATTAGCCTGCATTTCCTTGAGTATATCCAGGCCTCGTCTGCCACGATTTCGTTTAAGCTTGTCGGCTGAGTCGGCGATGAGCTGGAGTTCATTTAGAACAAATCTCGGCACGACAAGCGGCGCATCAAAAAGTTTGCTTCGGTACATATCTGCGATACGTCCATCGATGATGGCCGATGTATCCAGAACCATAGGGCGTGCTCCCTTGGTCTGCTTGGCAAATTCGACATAAGGAATGACAAAACGCACATCGTCCTTTGTCCTCATCACGATACTGATGACAAGATAACATATACATATACCCATCATCCATTTGACAGCGGCAACGGCTTCAGGCAGGACATCAATCCTGTAAGTGCTGGCTATCATATCCACAGCCGGAGCCAGGGCACCGCTGATAAGCATTCCGACAAGCAGACCGAAGAAAACTCCCGCCAGAGCGCCGAGTTTTTTCTTCGGCGTTAAAAAATCCAGCAGAAAAACAAATATACTCATACCGACCCCGCTCCAGACTACCGTCCAGAAACTGGTCTCATCGGCGCCTATCAACTTTGAGCTTACATTTACAAATAAAACAGCGAGGATAACCATAATAAAAATGCTTCTAAAAATCCAAATTAACATAGCAATAAACCTCCAAAAAATATGATATTATTTTTGTGATAATTTATGATTATATACCACCGCTGAATCATTGGCAACAATTACATCGCCTGATACGGATAATAAAAAGCCGACTACCCCCCGGGCAATCTATCCCAAATTATCAAAATCAGTGGTTTTATGAGAACCCATTTAAATTAAGCGACCGCTGCGGTTGTCCGATATAAGTCGGCTGGTATGGCATGAGAATGTATGTTTTTAATGTCCAACGAGACATGTGCCGTTTTTTGCCTGCGTCTTATAGTAACTGTGTTTGAATTGAAAAAACGCCCAAAGCTGAAGGTGAGTGATGTTAGAGAATATGCCAATAAGAGTTCTTGACGGCTGCAAAACAGAAACAGTCTGTGGCGATGGCTCTGAGATTATCGGCCTTGAGTTTGATATTCTCGGTAAGCCGGTTATTTTTCGTATTGCCGCCGGCGGCCGTGCCCGGCTGGCCGACATAGTACCTGCGGCACGTGCAATCTCAGCTAAAATCATTGACATTGCGACTGAACAAATATATTGCCAAAGAGGCCGCATCCCCTGTCATAAGGGATGTCCTGCCTGTTGCAGTTATCTTACGTCATTGTCGATTCCGGAGGTATTTTGTTTCAATCGTGAGGTTTTCCTAAAACCTAAACATTTGTCAAGTCATATACTGCGAACCTACCTTCTGGCGGCAAGTCAGATTATAAAACACAGGCTTCCATCCCTGCTGCCGGAACAATCTTTTCCTGATGAATCAGCTAATTTTTCTGGGCT
>JAPLMV010000277.1 GCA_026386835.1 Planctomycetota bacterium
GAAAAAATAAGTGCAGAACTCAGCACAGAATTCCTCGGCAAAACGGTAAAGGTTTTAGTTGAAGGATTGAGTAAAAAGCCCCACTTAAACACCGCGGATGGAAATAAATCACCGCAATTGACCGCCAGAACCGCCGACGACTGGATTGTCGTCTTTAACGGCCCAGCCGAGTTGACAGGGCGATTCGCCGACGTAAAAATCACCAAAACCAGCCCCCTGACGTTATTTGGTGAATTAGTGTGCAATTACGGTAGATATTCTGAACACAGGCAATAACAATCCTATGGCTAATGTGCCGATGATGCTGCCCAAAATTATTATCATGACCGGCTCAATCAGTGCCATAACGCTCCTGATGGAGTTCTCGAGCTTTTTTTCGTAAAAAATCGATATCTTGTCGCTGACATCTCCAAGCTTGCCGCTTTTTTCGCCGGCTTTGAGCATCTGAATAATTCCGGGGGCAATCAATTGCCGTTTAAGAATAGATGCCTGGCAGGTAATAATTGCTTCCGAGAGCTGATAGCCGTCGCGAATTTTATCGCCTGTCCCGGCCCAGAGCAGCTGGAAGTAATAATTATCGCACGAACCCTTCATAACCTCTATGGCATCAAGCAGACTAACGCCCGTATTGACCATTGTCGCCATAATACGCATGCTTCGCGTTACGACGGTATCGACAAACATCGTGCCCAGTACTGGGGTATAAATCTTCACAAAATCTATTACCTTTCGCCCGGAAGATGTCCCAGCCCAATAGTATAACGCCATACCCGAAAATCCCAATGTTGTAACGATGGCGGTCATTGCATTGAAATTGGACAATATCTTTGAAATACCAACCAATACCTGAGTGATTTTCGGCAACGCCGCTCCCTTTGCTTCATAAATCTTCATAAATCTGGGCAAAACAAAAAACATCAGCGTTCCGGTGGCCGCGACAGCCATCATTGCCATTATAAAGGGGTAGGTAAGTGCGCCTTTTATGCGTTTTCGAGTTTCAGATTCGAAAGCCAGATAGCTGCTCAGAACACTTAGCATCTCGACCGTTCTGCCGGAGGCCTCGGATGCCTTGACCATGCTGATGAACATCGAATTGAAAACTCTCGGATACTTTGCCAATGCCTTTGAAAAATTTTCGCCGCCTTTAACCGTCTCAGAAAGGTCAGCGATTATCATCTTAAAAATCCCCTCCTCGGCCTGGCCTGACATGGCATCGAGGGCATCGCTGAGAACGACACCGCTGTCGAGCATAACCGACAACTGGGTTGCAAACAGAATCAGGTCGGCTGACTTTACTTTTGCTGTACGGAGTATCCCGGTATCTGGCAGCGAGGCAGTATTATTGCCGACTGACAACTTAATGTCGTCAACCATTTTGCCGGTTCTTTCCACTGGTTTTACTGCTGTTATAGTCATTTACAGGTTTTCCCGTTCTTTTTTTACTTTGGTTACTTAATCTCGTCGTTAATCATCTGGGTGGTTCTCAGGATTTCCTCGATAGATACTATGCCTGCCTTTACCTTTTCTATTCCATCGGCCTGTAGAGGAGCCATGCCTTTCTGCAGGGCTTTATTTCTGAGTTTTTTCAGACTTGCGCGGTCGTTAATCATCTCCATAATTTCCTCGTCAGGAACAAACAATTCCTGTATGGCAATTCGGCCGGCGTAACCAGTGTTTCGGCATTTTTTGCAGCCCGCGCCTTTGTAAAATTTGATACTGCCGCTGAGTTTTTCTACCACTTTCCTTATGCTTGAAGATGGTTCGTATTCCGTTTTGCAGTTTGGGCAAATTTTGCGGACAAGCCGCTGTGCAAGTACGGCAATCAAAGACGCACTTAACAGATAAGGCGCCACTTCCAA
>JAPLMV010000253.1 GCA_026386835.1 Planctomycetota bacterium
CTATCGCCGCTGGTGGGTATCACAGTCTTGCGCTAAAATTGGATGGCAGCATCGTTGGGTGGGGGCATAATATTGACGGTGAGGCGACACCACCTTATGGGAATGATTTTATTGCAATTGCCGCCGGATTGTGGCATAGTCTTGCCCTCAAGTCTGACGGCAGTATCGTGGGTTGGGGGAATAATAGCGATGGTCGGGCGATGTTTCCGGCAGGGAATGATTTCATAGCCATTGCCGCAGGTGGATTTCATAGTCTGGCCCTAAAACGTGATGGCAGCATTGTGGGCTGGGGCTGGAACGTTTACGGTCAGGCTACACCGCCCGCGGGGAACGATTTTGTTGCAGTTGCGGCAGGTCATTACCATAACCTTGCGTTGAAGTCGGACGGCAGCATAGTCGGTTGGGGGTGGAACTATTACGGTCAGACTACACCGCTTGTAAAGAGCAACTTTGTTGCTGTTGCAACGGGTTATGATCATTGTCTTGCGCTGAAGTCTGACGGTAACATCGTAGGGTGGGGGATGCAGTTTTTTTATCCGGGTCAGGCAACGCTGCCTGAAGGCAATGACTTTATCGCAATTGCCGCTGGTGGAGGCCACAGTCTTACGCTGAAATCTGACGGCAGTATTGTTGGCTGGGGAAATAACCGTTACGGTGAGGCAACACCGCCTGCGGGAAATGACTTTGTTGCCATTGCCGCTGGTGGGAACCATAGTCTTGCACTGACGTCCGATGGCCACATCGTGAGTTGGGGGCAGAACTACGATTATTATTGTGAGGGGAATCGTCGGTATCCTTGTCAGACAACGCCGCCTGTAGAGAATGACTTCGTTGCCATCGCCGCCGGTGTGTATCATGGTCTTGCCCTAAAATCTGATGGCAGTATCGTAGGCTGGGGGTACAACAATAATTATGGTCAGGCAACACCACCTGAAGGGAATGACTTTGTTGCCATCGTTGCAGGGCGAACCTGCTGTTTTGCGTTGCGGAACCATCACCCGATTGCCGAAGCTGGCCCTGATCAGACGGTATACGCGTGGATTGATGGCAAGGCGAAAGTTATACTTGACGGCTCAGACTCAAACGACCCTGACGGCGATGAACTTACTTACAAATGGACGTGGGCAATCGATGCGAATACATACGAGGCAAACGGCGTAAGTCCGATGATTGAACTGCCGGTTGGGGTGCATACGATTCAATTAGTGGTCAATGACGGTCTTGCGGATTCTGCACCGGAGATGTGAATGTAACTGTCGTTGCGCCGCTCAAAGGCAAGCTACAAATTATGCCGTGCGTCATCAATCGCCGCAGTAATGAGCCGCATATACTTGCCGTTATCGAGCTTGACAACATTGTCAAATCCGGCGTCAACGCCGATGAGCTGCTTACACTCTATCTGGGCGGCATTAAGGCATCAAGGCAGTGGATTGTAGAATCACAGCCGAGGGCGGCTGTGCCACATTATAAAGGCCATGGCCGTGCCAGCCATCTGATTATCTTTGCCTTTTTCGACAAGGACGCACTGATGGCGGCTGTGCCGGAAAACGGCAATAAAGAATTAAAAGTCACAGGCAAACTCAAATCCGGTCAATATTTCTACGGCTGCGATACGGTCAGAATCATCGGTCCAAAATGGCAATGTCCGTGGTGGCGTTTTAATTGATGATTGATTATTGGGGAGAAGAATACAGGGGATCGGTGCAAAAGGTGAGAAGGTGTGAAAGGGGAAAGAGGAGCATTTAGGAGATAGAATTCAGAATCGAGGTAGGCCACTATGCGGCCGATGATATGCGAGTCCCTCCACTGCGTGTCGCCTTTCGGCTCGACTCCGGTTCGGGATAACAGGGCGTAACTGGCGATATTATTTCAAATCATTTGCGTGCGAGAAAATCTGGCAGGACTGTATTGCACGTGAAATGCCCTGCGTGATTGCGGTAATATTATTTAGTTCGGAGTCGGCAAATTTGTTCTGCGCCGAGCGGTAAATCAATATAAAGCCAAGAGTCGCTGCGAAACTGCCCAGAGGAATTGCAGCAGCAGCAATTTTATTGAGTACCGTGAGGTTTCCCTGCAGTCCCATTGCGAACATATCGTCGAGCGTGCATATTCTGTTCGATTTGCAGATATTATCCACAATCTCAGGTGTAAAACAGTTTTCAAGCTGCTGTTTATTGAGAGTGATAGGCTGGTCGCTTTCAAACAGGTGCAGTTCGAAGCTATCGGCCTGTCTCAGGATAAAGACGACATTTGCGTTTGGGATTTTTTCCCTGATAAACCGGCTGGTCATATAAAAAAGTCCGCCTGTATCGGTTATACCGATGATAGACTCGTAGAAAGTCGCAGCGAAACTGATGGTGTCCAGCTGTTTGATAAACTCTTTTTGTGCCCCAATGAGGTCTTTACAGAGGACATCTATTTTCAGTCCCTGCCTTTTGCGTTCTTTGTTGATTTTGATTACAAGCAGCCTCAATCTTTTACGTCGCAGTTTTTCGTTCATAAACCCTCATCCGTTAAAATCCATGCTGTAATGGCTCCAGGATTTAGTTTCGGCTTAATAGCCCTGCGGCTTTAAGTGCAAAAGAGATAAAAGAATATGTGACCAATAATAGCCGCTGACAAACAACCAGGTGAAGCGGCCTACCATAAGACCCGATATGGTAGTATGGGGAAAATATAGTGTTTTCATTAAGGTAAAAAGTCTTTTTTTGAACGGGGTGAACGAACAGGCTGTCCCATGCGGTATGCTTATAGGACTCAAAAACAGGGGCTATAGAAAATCAAAAACGTTAAGACGCTAATTTGGCTTCAGCTTTTGTTTGCAGCGGCGTTGCTGGCAGTGGCTATGTTTTTTCACAGACCACAAGGCGTCTGGGGGTATGGAGTGGTCAGGGGCGTTCTGTACGTCGCAGAGGACTCGTCGGTCTTGATTGACGACCATATCGTCAAAGAGGGAGAGACGATATACGGCGTTAAGGTCGTCAAAATCGACAGGGATGCCGTCGAATTCAGCAAGTACAGGAAAACATGGAAACAAAAGGTACTGGAAAAGCCGAACCCTGCCTGGAACGAAGAGGAATAGGCCTGGCCTACGAGATAGCATTTCACAGGTTATTTATTGCTGGGATGATATTCGCATTTCCTCGATGCGGGAATGAGTGGTCTTTCAACATCAAATTTTTGGAAAATTTTTTCTGATTTTTTGGATATTCCAAAAAACAAGTTATACTTTAAGCAGAGGTGGGTGAATAAGAAAAATAAGCGGTTGCCGATGTTGGCGGCTGCATATAACGATTCTCTCTTCTCTTCTTCTCTTCTTGGGGGGGCGGGGCAGTCAATTGAAAAATTGAGGGGGGCTCCGTCTCCTTTTTTATTTAAAATTTTAGACTGAAAAGCAGCATGTCAAAACCATAAACACACGATGAATAGCACCAAAATGGTATAATATTCACAGGCACCGCCGGCTTACCGGATTTTTCCTTTGCGTTGCAGGCTGAAAACTTCTATAATAACTCCATTAAAAAACGAACAAAAAACCTACGATTAGCTATATAAATAGCAATGACTAACACCGGAGCAATTTATGACCAGAAGCCGAGTAATGCCGCAAAATAATAGTATACTGTCCTTGACATTAGTAATAATGACTTGCACGATTATATCAGTTTTGTGTCCTGCCGATACGGTTATTCTAAAACAGGGTCAGACAATTACAGGCGATATTCTTGCGGAGAAGGAGTCACAACTGATAGTGGATATCGGGTTAACGGTTCTGACAATCCCCAAGGACAAGGTTCTCGAATACGAATACACAGAGCAGCCGTCGGCTGTTGAGCGGGAGTCAAATTCACCCATGGCCGGGTCTGCAACTGGACGCAGCACCAGAAACGAATCGGTTTTCACACAGACAAATCAACTGTACAGAACTGCAGAGCTGAAAAAAACGACCATCGAAAAATGCGTCGAGTCAATCTCGGAAGCCGTGGTAATGGTATCCAGCCCCACAGGAATGGGGTCTGGCTTTTTTATCAATGAAGATGGTTATCTAATAACCAACTATCATGTTGTAGACAAGGAAACAAAAATCGAGGTAACAATATTTACCAGGGTCAGAGATGGCTTTGAGAAAAGGAAATTTAAAAAGGTCAAAATCGAGTCCATCAATCCGTTTGTTGACCTGGCGTTATTGAAGGTCGAAGACCTCGGCGATACAAAGGTCAAATTCGCATGCTTAGGCGACATAGACAAAATCGAGGTTGGCGAAAAGGTTTTTGCAATCGGCAATCCGCTGGGTCTTGAGCGAACGGTAACAGACGGGGTCATCAGTACAAAAAACAGGGCATTCGAAGGGCTTGTCTATATCCAGACCAACGCAGATATTAACCCCGGCAATTCTGGCGGGCCGCTGTTCAACCTGGCAGGGGAGGTCATCGGTGTTACGAATATGGGATATATATTCTTCGGAGGTCTTGGCTTTGCAATACCAGCTAATTATGTCAAACACTTTGTGGAAAATCGCGATGCCTTCGCGTATGACAAGGACAACCCCAACACCGGCTACAGGTATCTTCAGCCGGACCCAAGACGCAATAAAAGTCAGCTAAAAGTTATAAAGGCAACAGAAAACTAAAAACCAATACCGCCCCAGGCGGACATAAACAGGGAAACAAAATGAAACATAACGTCATGACAGGTCATCAAAACACTATTAGAATTTCAAATCTCGGATTCGTTTTTTGCCTTTTTGCATCGCTCTTACTGTTATCTGTTGGTGTACAGGCAGTGCCTCTGGCAAGTACTGCCAAACTTGTACCTGCCGAAACAGTGGTACTGATAGATGTGGAAAATTTTAACCAGATGAAAGCCCAGTTTGAAAAAACCAATCTTTATAAGCTTTACAAAGACCCCGCGATGGCGGCGTTTTTTGCCGATGCCAGAGCGAAGTGTCGTGAAAAGATTCAGAAGCTGGACGGCAACAACATATTAAAGGTGCTTTACGATTCGGACATACTGCCGCAGGGCAGAGTTGCAATGGCAGTGGTGCTGAATCAGGAAACAAAGGACGCGAATGCACTGCCTGTTTTATTCATAACCCAGTGGGGTGAAAACATTGACAAGATAAAAGAGGTCGTCAACAAGATGGTGCAGAAGAATACGGAGCTTGGCGGCCATCAGAAATCGAGCGAAGACTACCGAGGCATAAATATAGAGACGCTGGTTGACGAAACATCGGCAACATTTAACTATTGTTTTATTGACGACTGCCTCATAGGGTCAATGAACTCTGAAATTCTCAAGTTCACCATTGCTCACATCAAGGGTGCCACAAGTCCGACATTGGCTGACGATAGCGATTATACATCTGCAACCGGAATCGTGGGGTCTTATCGAGAAATTACCTGGTATATAAACATAAAACAGTTTATCAAAATGGCGGCTACAGAAGACACGACCGGAAAAACGATGACCACGATTGCCAATCTCGGCCTTGATAATGTTGTCGCTTTTGCCGGCTCAATCGGCGAATCCGATGCAGTGAAAGCTCAGCAGTTTGCACCTGCATCGACCTATTCGATGGCGTATTTTAATTTAGACCCCAAAAAGATATATACCGAACTTTACAATATTCTTTACAGTTTCTCACCCGGGTATGCCGCAATGCTCAATGCGATGGATTTGCCTGACAGCCTCGACGGTGAGCCTGGTGTAAAACTGAAAAGCGGCGTGATAGACAATCTCGGCTCACAGATTATAGTTGCACAGAGTATCAATAAGCCGTTTTCCGCAACATCTGTACCAACCGAATCGCTTGTCGCTTTGGCTGTGAACAACCGCAGCGCCCTCGAAAAATCTGTTTCGCTTATCCACAGCAAAATGATAGCCCCAAATAATCCTGATGCCAAGCGCGAGCTTCTCGGTCATACGATTTATTTAGTTAAAACACAAGGGTTGCCGTTCGCACGTCCGGGCAAAACGCCGATGGATGCAACCCCGCAGGGGCCGACAGCAGCGCCGGTGATGCCGACTTTGGCATTTACAATCACCGACACGCATATAATTTTCGGGACCGAAGCGGCGGTAGAAAAGGCTATCCGCACAATGAGCAGCGGTTCCGAAACACCGCTATCTTCTGCAAAGTGGTTTAGTGCAACCAGAACGGTTATTCCCTCTTCCGTTGGAATGGCTGGTCTGGAGGATAATTCGGCATCGAGTGAACTGTTCTGGTGGATGGCCAAACAGACCGGAAAAGCACCATCTATGATGCCGATGCAGTTCGGCCAGCAGGGATTAAGCGATTTAATTAATCCGAGCCTGTTGCCTGAATTCGATGCGGTTAGAAAGTATTTCGGCTTTTCCGCATTTTACGGCATCAGCAAACCCGACGGATTCTTCTTTGAATTAAGGGATATTGCTCAGCCTGTCGCCGATAGTAAAAAATAGTGTCTCCTTTTATCAATAAAACTATTACACTACTTTACCATGTGATTATACAACCCTGTGCGGGATTTTTTCACCTTATCACTTGACGTATTGGTCATCGTAGGGATATAATACCGCTTTTAATTCTAAGTCATTTTTTACAGGAGACTACCGTGAAGGCAAGTGAACTTCGGCCAGGCATGGCCGTTACTATGGACGGCAAGTTGTATGTATGCCTTGAATCCAAACACGTAACACCCGGCAATCTGCGGGCATTTGTGCAGGCCAAGCTTAGATGTGTCGCAGACGGCATAGCAACCGAAAAACGCCTGCGTGCAACCGAAGAAGTTGAGCAGTCAGATCTTGACCGCCGCGAAATGGAATATCTTTATTCCGACAGCAACGGCCATGTTCTTATGGATACCAAAAACTACGACCAAATAACTGTCCCGAATGTTTTAATCGGCGACTCGATAAAGTATTTTAAGCCCAATACGACCATAGTTGCATTGGTGAACCAGGAAAATGTCGTGGCTATCGAACTGCCCAAGGTGGTTGAATTGATGATTACAGAGACAACACCAGTGCCAAAGGGATCCACGGTAACAAATCAAATGAAGGATGCGGTCGTTGAAACCGGCCTGAGAATACGCGTTCCGCCGTTTATAATCGCAGGTGAGGTTGTGCGCATCAGCACCGAAGACGGCTCCTATATGGCCAGGGCCAAGTAAAGGCTGTCAGTTTTCAATTCAATGGATGACTTTATTTAGTGGGTAGGTGATTATTCCTGATGCCCCTGCCCGTTTTAAGGCGGGAACCAGCGAACGTTCGATTTCATTTTCGATAATCACTTCTATCGCTACATAGTTGCTGTCGGCCAGGCTCGAAATAGTCGGGCTTTTTTCCGCAGGCAGAACTTTCAGTATCGAATCGAGGTCGGCTTTTTTTACATTCAGCTTAAGACCTACTCTGCTTCTGGCGTCTATTGCGGCATTGAGCAGTATAGATATATTCTCGATTTTTTCGCGTTTGAATTTATCCTGCCATGCCTGTTTGTTGGCAATAAACCTTGTTGTGGATATTATAACGGTATCGAGGACACGCAGGTTGTTTGCCCGCAGAGATGAGCCGGTTTCCGTGAGCTCGACTATCGCATCAACAAGCCGGGCCTTTACCTCGGTAGCACCCCAACTGAATTCCACTTTTACGTCGATTTTTTTATCTGCAAAGTATTTTCTGGTAACATTGACAAGTTCTGTGGCAATGAGCCCGCCCGCGAGGTCCTGGGGTTTTGTTTTGTCGGATTCGCATGGTACCGCCAGCACCCATTTGGCCGGTTTGGATGTGCTTTTACTGTAATTAAGCTGACAGACTTCCACAACATCGCTGCCGTTTTCCATTATCCAGTCGTGGCCGGTAATCCCCGCATCGAGAATGCCGTCACTGACATATCTGCTCATTTCCTGTGCACGAAGCATGACCGGATGCAGCTCTTCATCGTCGATGCGTGGAAAATAACTTCGTTCAGAATCAACGATATGAAGCCCTGCCTTGTCGAAAAGCTCTATAGTTGCCTTCTGGAGACTTCCTGCGGGTATACCAAGCTTCAATATTTTTTCAGATGATTTAAGCAATGGTTTCTTCCTTTTCACCTTTTGTTTTTGCTGCTGTTTTTACTTTTGTCTTTCCGGCAGTTTTCTTTGCGCCGGCTTGTCCTGACTCGCTTTCATGCCGCAGGAGGGCATAAAACTCATACGCATTATCAGCAGAAATTTGCCTTGCCAAAAAGCCTTCTATATCCTGCTCGTCCGATTCAGGATGAACGAACTGATTTATTTTGAGATATTCAACCATCCTTTTCGTAATAGGGATTGCATGTGCCTGCAGGGAGGTCAGCATACAGTAATCAATAATGAATTTATTTGTGCCTGGTATTTTCTCAAGAACATCCCTGGCAGGGCGTTTGCCGATTTTTTTCAACGGCTCGAGACTGACAGTATTGTTTTCTTTGAAAATGTTCCTTAGGATACCTAAAAGTGCAGATGCCGTATTTTTCATAACAGGGTTGTTTGCTTCGAGCATGTCTAAAATTTCCATGGTCAGAGAAACACGCAAATCATTCAGGTCGGCAAAATTCTGCGTCATTCTTTTCATCGCCGATTGTGTCTCTGTTTCGGTCATATTTTCGCTGATAACGGCATAGACCAGCGCATCAAGCGGCTCGTCATAAGAAACCTTTGCAGGTTTTGGATATTTATTTTTCAGGGAATGGTAGAGCTTTTGTACTTTTTTGGAATATTCTTTGCTATCTTTCATATTTTACGTCTCATCAATCGAGTCGTCCACATTCGGCTTAGCGACCGCCTTTTCGATAATGGTCATAATTTCAAGGGTTTTCTTAAACTGCTCATCCATATAGAAACTCAAAATGGGGCAGAATTTACCGCTGACTCTGTCACCCATCAGTGACTGTATCCGTGTCCTTGCGTGATTTATTGCTGCAAAGGTTTTTTTCTGCATGACTTCATCGCCGCCGAAAATACTAACGTACACATCGGCAGTTTTCAAATCAGGGGCGACCTCGACCCTGGTAACGCTTGTAAACCCCTCAATGCGAGGATCGCTGAGATGATTGGCAATAGCGTCGCTGACCGCCTCTTTTATTACCCGCGCCACTTTTTCCTGTCTTCTTGTCGCCATATATAATTTACTGTTATAGAATATATTTAATTATTATAGTGTTCTGGCCACCTCAATGATTTCAAAGAAATCAAAGACATCGTCGAGTTTAACATCGTCGAATTTGGCCAGTTTTATGCCGCATTCCATACCGGCCTTGACCTCTCGGACATCGTCCTTGAGATGCTTTAAGGACTCAATGGCAAGGTCGTCCTTTATCACGACATTGTTACGTATCAGACGCACTCTTGCCTTCTTTTTCACAAGACCGTCATTGACAATGCAGCCGGCCACAGTGCCGACCTTTGAAACCTTGAATATATTTCGTACAGTGGCTCTGCCAAGACTCTTTTCCTGCTCTTCCGGATCCAGCAGGCCGACCATTGATTTTTTCAAATCTTCGGTGATGCGGTAAATGATGGTATATGTTCTTATGTCGACACCTTTGGCCTCAGCAATCCTGGCTACATGTTCATCGGCAACAACGTTAAATCCGATTATGATGGCATTGGATGCCTCGGCGAGAACTACATCGCCTTCAGTGATTCCGCCTGTTGATGCGTGCAGAATCTTGATTTTCACTTCGGCGGTACTGAGTTCAGAGAGGTATTTCATCAATACATCGACCGAGCCCTGGAAATCGGCTCGAATAATAATATTCAAATCTTTTACATTGCCTGCTTCTATCTGGCTGAACAAATTGTCGACAGCGATGTTTCCCTCGTGCGTACCTGGTTTTCCACGGCTGCAATCTTAGCCCTATTGATATCCCCCATGCAGTAAAACCTGTCACCTGCCTGCGGGACGGCACTGAGGCCGGTTATTTCCACCGGCATGGAACTCGTTGCAGTCTTTATGGTTTTACCAAAACTGTTTTTGAGGGATTTAACTCTGCCGTGGGCATTGCCTGCCAATATCGCATCGCCTTTGCTTAATTTGCCTTCCTTGACTAACAACGTGGCTACTACACCCTTTTGAGCCGACATTTTTGCTTCGACAACCCAGCCTGTCGCAGGAATGGTATCGTCGGCCTTGAGTTCAAGTAAATCTGCCACATAATCAAGATGTTCGAGCAAATCATTTATGCCGACACCTGTTACCGCACTTGTTTTCACAACTTCGGTCTGTCCGCCCCATTCGATTGGCACTAATCCGTGCTCAGAAAACTGGGAGTAAATGCGGTTTATATCGCAGCCTGGCAAATCGATTTTATTAAGTGCTACAATAATGGGCACCCCTGCCGCCTTTGCATGATTCAACGCCTCTATCGTTTGAGGCATCATTCCGTCGTCAGCGGCAACTACAAGCACCGCCACGTCGGTCATATTGGCGCCTCTGGCACGCATAGCAGTGAATGCTTCGTGGCCTGGTGTATCGAGGAATGTTACCCTGCTGTTGCCACGAACAATCTGATATGCACCGATATGCTGGGTTATGCCGCCTGCCTCCCCTGCTGCCACCTGAGTTGAGCGAATTTTATCCAGCAGACTTGTCTTGCCGTGGTCGACATGGCCGAGCATTGTCGCCACAACCGAACGTTTTGTCAGGTGTTCTCTGGTGCGATTTTCAAATTCATCGTGTATAATCTGTTCAGCGGTCTTTCTGTGCTCAACGGTCAATTCCGTACCAAATTCCATTGCAATCAATTCTGCCATTTGAGAACTGATGACTTGATTGGCGGTAGCCATTACACCCTGCTGCATCAACTTAAATACAATATCAGATGTTTTGACAGCCAGTGCCGCCGACAAATCTTTTATTGTGATTGGCTCTTTAACGGTAGCTTTTCCCGGTCTGACCGGAGCAGCTGGAGCAGCCGACTGGGACTTGCTTTCGATTTTCCGCGTCGGTTTTGAACGCAGCCCCTCACCGCCTGCAGCAGTAAGCCTGGCCCGCCTTTCCTCGAGGTCTCTTTCCCGTCGCTGATTGGCGAATTTGGACTTTTTGGCTGCTTCTGCATCCACTTCATCGTGACGGCGCCCATGCGTCCTATCTTTGGGGCGTTTCGGTCCGTGCTTTTTGTCTTTTACACCAGGTGAATCATCTTCCACAACTTTGTCTATTAACAGAGTTGCCACCGGTTCACTATATCTGGGCTTTGGCCTAAATCTCGAAACCGGGCGCTGCGTTTCAGGTTCAGGTTTTTCGATTCTGACAACCGTAGGGCCGCTTAACTTGGCAGGCCTTGGTCTTTCGAGCATTGGTCCGCCAGGTTTTATCGGCTCAGGTTTTCGATCTATGGGTTTTTTCTCCGCGGGTTTGACCTCTACCAGCTTTTCCTCTATCACAGCACTCGCGGTTTCCTGCGTGGGAGGCATCGTTTCCGCTGTAACGGCGGCAACCAATACAACAGGGGTCTCAACAGCAGGCTGGACAACCTGCGGCGGAGCTTCAATTATCGGCTCAACCGGTTTCTCCTGCTGCACTTCCGCAGGCACTGGCTCTTTGGTCTTCGGTTTTTTGACACGTACCTTTTCAAGGTCCACCTTTTGGCCTGTTTCCACTGCCGTGGTGTGTTCGCCATCACTAAACCATTCACGAATAGTCGCAGCAAGGCCCACAGAAATCACCGACATATGAGTCTTGACGTCTGTAATATTCTCGGCCTGGCATTTTTCGACAATGGCAGTGCTCTTTACACCAAGTTCCTTGGCCAAAATGTAAACTTTCGTAGAAGCCAAAATATCTCCAATCTTTAATGCTGAAAAGTCGGGGCTAATTAATCCTTGCTATCAGGTATCTGTGTCTGCTTTAGTAAAAAACTATCGGCCTGTTTATGCTTGGATTCTGAGGCCAGGAGTTTGGCATCTTCGACCGCAGCGGCAACGATTTTCTCGGCCATAGCAGCATCAATACCCAACTCTTTAACCAGCGGGTCGGTTCCCACCTCATCCAAATCCAGAACGGATATAATTCCGAGTGCTATCAATTTATCGACTATTCTTTCGTCTGCACCTTCGACACCTTTGACGCAATTAGTCAGTCTCTCAATGCCCTGATTGTACTCATTGGGCGTAAGGATATCGATGTCCCAGCCAGTCAATCTGGCAGCGAGCCGAACGTTCTGTCCATGCTTACCGATGGCAAGACTAAGCTGGTCCTCATCGACAACGACGGTGGCCCTGCCCAATTCAAAGCATAAAGCTGTTTCGCTAACCTTGGCAGGCATAAGCCCGTTAGTTATAAGGACCTGTGAGGATTCGTTCCACCGGACA
The DNA here is from genome assembly GCA_026386835.1 of Planctomycetota bacterium. GTDB lineage: Bacteria > Planctomycetota > Phycisphaerae > Sedimentisphaerales > Anaerobacaceae > JAPLMV01. The sequence continues at coordinate 12,315 of JAPLMV010000253.1, forward strand.
ATATCTATTTTCTCGCCGCCCAGCTCATCGACTATGTTCTTAATCCTGCTTCCTCTAACGCCGACACATGCACCGACTGGGTCAACCTTTTCATCAGACGATGCGACAGCCACCTTTGTACGATAGCCTGACTCGCGGGCCAGTGCCCGAATTTCAATGATGTTTTCGGCAATTTCCGGTACCTCAAGCTCGAAAAGCCTGCGGATAAAATCAGGATGCGTGCGGGAAAGGATGATTTTGATCTGGTTGGAAATCTCCTTGACATCGAGAATCAGGCATCTAATCCTTTCGCCCGGCCGATGGGTTTGTCCCATTATCTGTTCTGATTTGGGCATAAAGCCCTCAGTACGATGATTCAAACTGACAATCAACGTTCCGCTTTCATACCGTACAACCGCGCCGCTGATGATATCGCCTTTTCGCTGCATAAAATCAGTATATATGCTGTCCCTCTCGTCGGCTTTGATTTTTTGAATCATTACCTGCTTTGCGGTCTGTGCTGGTATTCTGCCTAATTGTTTGATGTCAATCTGCTGGCCGTTCTTAGAAGCAGTAACCTCTCCGCCGGCTCGGTCGATGTGGACGACTATTTCACTGTCCATTTCGCCAAAATGCTTCCTGACCGCAGAAATCATCGCTTCTTCGAGGTCGGCGAATATTGATTCCTTGTCAATATTCTTGTCGCGGGCGATATTATCGATTATCCTTACTAATTCCTGATTCATTTTTCTTCTGCTTCCTAATAAAACAAAAAGTGGAAACCAATACAGTTTCCACTTCATCACACAAAAACAAACAGAGGTCGTAGTTTTTTCAATACTACATCATCTGCCTCCGACAGCAAAAAACCTCGGTTTCCTGGCCACGAAGTAGAAACACTGATTCCCAAGCCACCACTTGCGCACAATCGCAGTCGAGCAATACTGTTATAGCTCTAATACGCACAGTTCGCTAATCCTGTTAATGCCATTGTTCAGCACCTTTACTTTAGTTTGGCGGCTATTAATCTTTACAATCGAACACATTATGATAATCGTCCGGTTCAAAAATAACAACAAATTTTTCCCATTTTTTTTTATAGTGGATAACGTCGGCGCATTGAAAACATTCGGTGTTAAAATGGGCAAGGGGTTTTGGCGGGAAGGAAGAAGTTTAAAAGTTAATCCGTCTGCTGCGGATAAAAGCTAAAAAAACAAAACTGCTTTACATAAGTTCTTATTTGGTAAGATGGGGAATATTTTGGTGTAAAATTGTCGTTACTCGTTAGCAGGTAAGGGGTTAAGGTGAATTTTGTGGCTTGCAAAAAATGACAAAAAATGACACGAATTGAGCATTTTTTGACAAAAATAGCGCACTTTCTAACTCTTTTTTACACTTTTTTACAAAAAAAATCGGCTTTTTGACAGGCACGTTAAAAAAAGACCACCTGTGTTAAGTTGTTAAAATAGGTAGAATGGGAAAGATTTTTTTAGCCACAGAGCTCACCGAGAACACAGAGGGGTTTTTAGTTTAAGAAAAAATTTTTCAATACGAAAACCGCGAAAGGGACACGAAGAAATTTTAGACGCTGATTACGCAAGATTAGCGCAGATTTACGCAGGTTTTTTCGGCGGTTTGTCCTCGAAAAAATTTGCTTAAAAAAGCAAGCTTTTACCACAAATTTTAACTCGGCCAAGATTGCATAAAAGAAATGCAATCGGACTCGAAAGTCCAGCCGACAAAAATAGTCGCTCGTATCTCGTGGTTGGACGGCAAAACGATTGAGAAGAGAGTTTTGAGTTCGTAGTTCATAGTTCATAGAAAGACGCAAGACAAAAGAGGCAAAAGTAAAGAGAGTTTTGAGTTGGGGAAATAGCATTTAGCATATAGCGGATGTTGCTGGAAAAGAAAAAATAAGCACAGAGTCCACCGATTCGAACAAAATTCTGTTATTTCCAAAATGCTACCTTTAGGTAGTCGATTGATAGATAGCAAAGAATACAATCTAACAAAGGAGTTTTTTGTATGGATGACATCACAGTAAGGGTCGGGTTCAGGATTCGCCGGATTCGGGAACACAAAGGCATATCGCAGGAAGAACTTGCTGGCCGAGCGGATTTGCACCGCGCATATATTGGCCAGATCGAACGCGGCGAAAAAAATATAGGTGTGAGAAATTTGGAGAAGATCGCCAAAGCGATGGAGCAAACATTATGGATAAAATTGTCGAATTGAAACTTCCCAGCCTTTTTGTAGGGCAACTTCTTGATTGTCTAACAATTGCCGTAGAAGACTGGCATCGAACGAAACTCTACCATGAAAGTGGGTATGTTGACCCCGAAGAGCCGTGCATTCGAGAATGCAGTGACGCGTACGAAGCGGAGCAAATTGAAAATTATTACAAGCAAATCATTGCTGAAATCGAAAAGCAGCTTGACAAGCAAGGTGGATAACACCGTAACGGCTGAAACAATTTTCGTATCTGCCCAAATCTTCCCTAAAAATTATTGCCTTAAAAAGCCGGCAATGTTAATATACAGTCTACCAAACTTCAAAGGGTATCTATGAAACGAGAATATTATTCGGATGAAATCGTTGGCTTTTTAAGATCAACACCAGAAGAAATTCTTGGCAAGCTGGCAATTAACAACGACTTCTCACTGGAACAAAGTCAACGCGATGCATGGATAGAAGAAATCGATATCCTTCATAAAGTTCTATCTCCTTATCAAGGGCATATCTATTTTGAATATTCAATCCCAAGAATGGGACAGCGTATTGACGTGGTAATTCTTATCGGCCCGGTTATCTTTGTCTTAGAATTTAAAGTTGGGGAAAAAGAATTTAAGTCACATGCAATAGATCAAGTTTGGGATTACGCGCTGGATTTAAAGAACTTCCACGAATCAAGCCATAATCTTTTTATTGCTCCAATTCTTATTGCTACCAAAGCTAAATCTATCGACCAAATTATTGTTACAACGCCACAAAATGACAAACTACTTTTCCCTATCAAGAGTAATGCCGATTCTCTGGGCGAAGTAATAAAAAATGTTTTACTCTTTGCCGAAGGTAATGATATTGATCAATCACAATGGGAATGTGGGCGATATTGCCCAACTCCAACAATCATTGAAGCAGCAATGGCTCTCTACAATGGTCACTCCGTTGCGGATATTTCTCGCAGCGATGCTAGTGCAATTAATCTTAGTCAGACATCTAATGTGGTGTCGGATATTATTAGTAAATCAAAAGAAAAATCCCAGAAATCGATTTGTTTTGTGACAGGCGTTCCAGGTGCTGGAAAAACATTGGTGGGACTAAATATCGCAACCACACATATCGACAAATCAAATGACCTTTATAGTGTGTTCCTTTCTGGCAACGGCCCACTGGTTAAAATCTTGCGTGAAGCATTGGTTCGAGACAAAGTTAAACGCAAAAAGCAATGTGGAAAAAAGATTAAAAAGGGAGAAGCTTTTAGTGAAGTTAAAGCATTCATTCAAAACATCCATAACTTCCGTGATGACTGCCTTGTTGACCCACTACCGCCTATTGAACATGTAGCGTTGTTCGATGAAGCTCAACGCGCGTGGAATCTGGAACAGACATCCAGTTTCATGCGTCGAAAAAAGAACAATCCCAATTTCAATCACTCTGAGCCGGAGTTCTTGATATCCTGCCTTGACCGTCATTCGGATTGGGCAGTCATTGTGTGCCTTGTAGGTGGAGGACAGGAAATAAATACTGGCGAAGCTGGGATAAGTGAGTGGGTCGAATCACTTAATAGATCGTTTGCTGACTGGAATATTTATTTGTCTTCTCGACTTACTGATAGTGAGTATGGAGCAGGGGACGTCTTGAATAAATTGGCGTCGCGCCCCAAAGTAATATACAAAGATGATTTACATCTTTCGGTATCAATGCGTTCATTCCGCGCTGAACATGTTTCGTTATTGGTTAAGCAATTGCTTGACCTTGATGTTGAAAAAGCTCATGATACTTTGGGGAAAATAGAAAAATATCCAGTAGTCATTACCCGAGATCTTTACAAAGCAAAACAGTGGTTAAAGCAAAAGGCTCGAGGTTCCGAACGATATGGGATTGTTGTATCTTCGCAGGCAGAACGATTAAAGCCGTATGCAATTGACGTTAAATCGCCAATGAATCCTATTAACTGGTTTCTTAATAGTAAAGATGATGTTCGTTCATCCTATTATCTGGAGGACATTGCCACTGAATTTGACATACAGGGATTGGAACTTGACTGGGCGTGTGTTACATGGGATGCCGATTTTAGATATACAAAAAAAGGTTGGGAGCATTGGTCATTTCGTGGGAATCGCTGGACACATATTAATAAGTCAGAGAGTAAGATTTATCAAAAGAATGCATACCGTGTTCTTTTAACACGTGCTCGTCAAGGCATGGTTATCGTAGTACCCTCAGGTGATTCAGAAGATCCAACTCGCAATCCAAAGTTTTATGACCATACTTATGAATATCTGAAAAGTATTGGTTTTCCTGAAATTTAGTAATTTTTGTTCATGGCTGTTTTTGGCACATGCACCGATGCAGATACGGCCGAGTCGTTCCTCAAACAAATAAGAAGTTTTGGCAAACCAAACGCGCAGGCAATGCAGCTCGCGACAAACGAAATCAAAAGGCATTAAAAAAACTCGGCTGGCAGATACTTGTTGTGTGGGAATGCCAGATTAAAAATATAAAAACAGTGCAGGCAAAAATACATAGGTTTTTGAGTTCAAGATAAATTTGTGGGTGTTTTAATTGATTCTCGATTATTGATGATTGATTAATGGGGTTGAGAAAGACAGTTTAATGGACCACGGCCAGAGACCGTGGCTAAATACTTCACCTGCGGGGCAAGTGAATTGGGGTTAACCAAACTGTCAAAATCATATTGCTATTGCAGGTGGTTTGGTATAATTTGTTTAACTGTATGGAAACAAAGGTTTTAAAACTTGATGCCGCAAAAGTTGATGCGGGGAAAATCAAAGAAGCCGCTCATATAATTGACGCAGGCGGCTTAGTCGCATTTCCAACGGAGACCGTTTACGGCATCGCATGCAGGGTCAGAGCCGATTCGTTAAATAAGCTAAACAGCCTGAAGAATAGAAACCCTGAAAAATACTACACAGTTCATATCAGCAGAAAAAATGATGTTGGAACATACGTGCCGAGGATAGGATTGCGTGCTCAAAAGCTTATTAAAAACGCATGGCCTGGACCATTGACGATAGTTTTTGAAATTGATAGTCAGGGTATTACTAAGCAGCAGGGGGCTCTTGAAAAAGAGGTTTTTGAAAACCTGTGCAGGGATAATTCCATCGGCATTCGCTGTCCTGATAACCAGATAGCTGTGAAGCTGCTGGAAATAACGGCAAACGCAGTGGTTGCGCCAAGCGCAAATATAGCAGGCAGGCCTCCTTGCGTGGATGCCGAGGATGTTTTAGGGCAGTTTTCAGGCCAAATAGAGATGGTAATTGACGGCGGGGTGTGCAGATACCAAAAGAGCAGTACCGTTGTTAAAATAGGTAAAGCTGGGTTGCAAATTCTAAGGCAGGGCGTATATTCACAACGGGACATCGAGTCAATGGCGATGGTGAAGTTTTTGTTTGTCTGCACGGGCAATACGTGCAGAAGTCCGATGGCAGAGGGAATATTTAAAAAGAACATTGCAGAAAAATTAGAATGCAGTGTTGACCGGCTTGGTGAAAAAGGTTATAAAGTATTATCCGCAGGTACGATGGGCATGAGCGGTTTGCCTGCGAGTGCGGAGGCGGCGGCGGTTTGTGAGGCCAGGGGAATTGACATCCGAGGCCACAAATCCAGCGCAGTGTCGAGACATCTTGTTGAAGATAGCGACATGATATTTGTGATGGGGCAATCGCATCGGCAGATGGTTTTGTCACTTTGCCCGCAGGTGAGCGATAGATGTTTATTATTGTCGGAAAAAGATATTCCTGACCCGATAGGTCAGTCTCAGGAGTTTTACAACAATTGTGCCGAGTTGATAGAAAAAGCTGTAAATAAAAGGATTAGTGAGCTTGTAATATGAAAATAGCGATAGGAAGCGACCATAGAGGTTTTGAGGCCAAGGAGCAAATCAAGGCTATAGTACATCAGTTAGGCTATGAGGGCATAGATTTTGGCACGACCAGCAATAATCCGGTCGATTACCCAGACGTAGCGTATCTTGCAGCAATGGCAGTATCGAAAAAGCAGGCCGACAAGGCTATTTTAATCTGCGGGACCGGCATAGGCATGTGCATAGCGGCAAATAAGATAAAGGGAATCAGGGCAGCACTATGTAATGATGAGTTGAGCGCACAGATTTCCCGCCACCATAACGATGCAAATATCCTGTGTATATCAGGTGATATGACGGGCGAGGTGCTGCTTAGAAAAATGGTGGAGGTCTGGCTTAGTACGGAATTCAGCGGTGGAAGACACAAAAGAAGAGTAGAGAAGATAATAGCTATCGAGGAAGGCAAAGACCCCAGTGAAGTAACAAATGAGTAAGACAAACAAATTTAAAACTTAAAATTAAAAATTCAAAACTGTTGAAATGAGACAGAAAGAATTAAGAATTAAAAATTGCGGTCAAAAGGTAATTTTGAAATTTTTGTATTCGGGGCTTGGTGGTAGTTCTTCGACTTTGGTCTGATTAATGCAGCCGGTAAATGATTCCTGGATGTCTCGGACACAATCATCTATGTCCTCGGCAATACCCTGAGCAATCATTTCTACGGAACCGTCGGGAAGGTTTCGAACCATGCCTGCCAGATTACAGCGAATGGCTATATTCAAAGCGGTGAAACGAAATCCAACGCCCTGTACGCGTCCGATAAAAATTATACGTTTAGCAGTTATACTCATAGCAAACCAATGTTAACATAGAACGTTTTTTGCTGCAACAGCGAAATTAGAGTACACCCAGAGGGGAAATTTGAGTATAATCCCCCAGAATTATATCAGATTTATATGGCAAAGAATAAAGATACACAGATTGAGATAAACGAGCAGATTTACCAGCTTACAACGCTTGTGGCCGGTGAGTTTTCGCTGCAGGAAGTGCTGGAAAAACTGGCGAAAGCGGCGGTGAAGATTACCGGCGTCAAGGCCTGCTCGATTCGGCTGCTTGACGAAGACTCAGGCGAGTTGAGGATGCGGAGCACATACGGTTTGAGCGAGGAATACCGCAATAAGGGCGCTGTAACAAGAAACGACCCTGTTATTAAGGCGGCTTTTGCCGGCAGGGCGGTAGTGCTGGATGATATGCGGGTTGACGACCGTGTAAGATATAAAGAAGCGACGATTAAGGAAGGGCTTGTCAGTCAGCTTACTGTTGCGATGAAGTTTAGAAATAAGGCCATCGGCGTACTTCGATTGTACAGCCCTGAGCCCAAGCGGTTTAACCGAAATGATATTTCCATTGCCCGCGTTGTCGGTTCGCAGTGTGCGGTTGCGATAACAAACGCCAAGTTGTACACCCGTGCGATTGAAGGAGCACGCATAGCAGACCAGATGCGTCTGGCAAGGGTCATTCAGCGAAGGATGATTCCTGAAAATGCGCCGAGAATTCCTGGACTGGATATAGCGGCGACTTATATTCCCTGCTTCGATATCGGCGGCGACCTGTATGATTTTCTTCCGATAGACGACCATAGAATTGCGATAGCAATTGCGGATGTGATAGGCAAAGGTATTCCCGCCGCGATTATGATGAGTATGTTCCGCGGTGCGGTCAGGGCATACGCCGACATCGAGTATAACAGGGGCGCCATCGGCAATATAATCGGGAAGCTCAATAAGATGGCTTGCCGTGAGTGCAGGGATGGTGAGTTTGTTACGCTGTTTTATGCGATTGTAGATGTCAACGAGATGACTCTGACATATTGTAACTGCGGTCATGAGCCGACCGTTCTGATAAGGGGCGGGCAGACTGTGGATTTGGATAAAGGCGGCCTTGTGCTCGGCGTTGAGACGACTGCACAGTATGATATTCAGGCTGTTGAACTAAAAGATGGTGACTGCCTGTTGTTCTATACTGATGGGCTGATTGATGCTGCGAATTTCGAGGGCGCCTTGTGGGGCAGGGAGAATCTGCTCAATATCGCCACAAAGTTCACGGCAGGTTCCTCAGAATGGATGATTAAAAATATCATGATGTACAGAAGGCGGTTTGTGGGACTTGCAAATCAGTTTGACGACACGAGCATTATTTCCGTGAAGGTTGACAGAACGGCAGAGCCTGAATTTATGAAACAGGTCGGATTTTAATATGGCTGGATTGATTGTTACAATCGATGGTCCCGCTGCCAGCGGCAAAAGCACCGCAGCAAGGTTATTGGCGGAGAAACTCGGGGCAAGTTTTTTAGATACAGGCGCAATGTATCGTGCTGTTACGCTGGCTGCGATGCAGGAAGGTGTTAATTTAAACAGCGAAGAGGAGTTGCTGGCTGTTTTGCAAAAAAGCAGGTTTAAATTCGGCATCAAAGAAGGTAAAACGACGATTTCCATAGATGGCGTTAATGCTGCGGAGCAGATACGTCGGCCGGATGTTACGGCTAACGCAAGGTATATCGCCTCGGCGGCGAAAGTTCGCGAAAAACTGGTTGAAATGCAAAGAAACTTTGCAGCAGACCATGAGCGGATAGTTACCGAAGGAAGAGACCAGGGAACGGTTGCGTTTCCCGATGCCGATGTCAAATTTTTTCTGGAGGCTGATGCGATAGAACGTGCACGGCGCAGGCGTTCGGAACTTCTTTCCGGAGGCAGCCGTGAGAGTCTCGGGAAAATACAAAAGGATATTGAGGAGCGTGACAAAAGCGACCGAAACAGGGATGTCGGGCCGTTGAAACCGGCAGCGGATGCAATTGTGGTTGATACCACCGACTTGAATATCGACGAAGTCGTTGAAAAACTTTTGAATTTGGTGAGAAAAATATGTCTGAAAAAGAGCCAAAAATGAAATGGTTCAGGTTTTCCAGATGGGTTTGCAAATATCTTTGCTTCCTGTTTTTCCGTCTGCGCATCTCTGGCAGGGAGAACGTTCCGGCAAAAGGTGCTGTTTTACTAATAAGTAACCATCAGAGTTTTCTCGACCCGGTACTTTGCGGAATACTATTGAAGAGGCCCTTATATTTTCTTGCCCGTGACACTCTTTTTGAGAACCGGTTTTTTGGCAGGCTTATTACATCAATTAATACAATACCGGTCAAACGTGGCGAAGCGGATTTTGCGGCGATGAGAATAATCATCAGCAGGCTTCAAGAGGGATTCGGCGTTTGCCTTTTTCCGGAAGGGACGCGTACAAAAGATGGAAAGATTTCTCAATTTAAGCCTGGGCTGGCACTTTTGTCCAGGCGAGGCAATGCAGCAATTGTTCCGGTGGCGATTGAAGGTGCATTTGAATGCTGGCCGAAACATAAAAAACTGTTTTCTTTAGGAAGCAAAATTGCGGTCAGTTATGGCAAATGTCTGACGGCCGAGCAGATAAGAAATATGGGTGATGAGGAACTGGCGGCTCACTTAACCCAGACGCTGCGCAAGATGCAGAATGAGAGCCGGATAAAATGGGGTAAAAAACCTTTTGAATATTGACAGGGATAAATGTTATATGATTAGAATAATTACAATTGTTTGTATTTTTCTTTTAACGGTTTCTGTGGGGATAAGTTCCGATGCCAACAGTGGTATGTGCGGCTCTGGCAGCGAATCGGCGGCTGACGGAAATAATGCTGCGAAAGACTGCAACGGCCCCACAGTTCTGCTGGATTTTGGCAAAGATAGTTTTAAGAAGAATTCCGTTCCCTCATTTATGTATTTTGTCCCGCTTATATCCCCTGTACCCGTTGAGAGACAAACCAGTATCGGCAATGAGCAGCAGGCAAGTGTTATATCTCGTGATAAAAAGGTTGATTCAGAAAATTTTTATGTGTCCTGCGAATTTTATATGTATGGTAATGGTTTTCACAAGAATACATTTGACCATGCCGGGATGATAGCGAGAAATATTGATAATTTAAAAGAAGGCGAGCCGCTGAAGAATATACTCGATTATATTAAATTTGAGGGCCAGGGATATGGGCGTATAGAGGTCGAAGGAACGATAAACGACTCTAATGAGACAGTGACAGAGGTAAATGTATACTTCAACGCAAGGGGGCAAAGAAGTCCTGTTACCGTCGGCATCTACAGCGTAAATCCCAAAAACGGGAAATATAATTATGAAAACAGATATAATCAGATAGTTGCAAGGGTAAATGTGTTGACGTTCAAAAGGGGTCAAGACAGGCCAAGGATGGGAATAAAACTGGCATCCGTCAATAGTAATGAAGAGGCAGACGGCTATTGGGGTCATATTAAGGGCATGATAGCGAATTTGTTTATAAAGCCGCTGGAGGTGGAAAAAATCGGTAATGATGCAATGCTCGACTTCGGCTATGCGCTATTAAAAGAAAGACCTGCGTTTACTTTTTCCAAGGCTAAAAATATAAAGGATTAACAATTGCTCGGTATGGTAGAAAAACTTAAGAGCAGGGCTAAGTGGCTATGGTTTCGGCTGGCACGCTGGGGCTGCAGGGTTTTTTTTATTAACCTGTTTTTCCGTCTGCGCATTTATGGTTTGGAAAATATCCCACAGGATAGTGCCTTTGTTTTAATCAGCAACCATCAGAGTTTTCTGGACCCTCTGATTTGCTGGGTGCTGCTTAAAAGGCCTCTCTATTTTCTTGCCCGCAGCACACTTTTTGCCAATAGGTTTGTGAACCTGTTTATGTCTACACTCGAGATGATATCCATAAAACGAGGCGAGGCGGACCTCAAGGCAATCAGGGTGGTTTTGGCAAAGCTCAGTGAAGGAAACAGTGTGTGTCTTTTTCCTGAAGGAACACGTACCCCTGACGGCAGGATTGCAAATTTTAAGCCTGGGTTTGGGCTTTTGTGCAAGGAAGGCGATGTGCCTGTTGTGCCGGTTGTGATAGACGGGGCATTTGAATGTTGGCCGAGACAGCATAAGATATTCAGGCCGGGAAGTAAAATTGTAATAAACTACGGCAAGGCCATAACCGCTGAACAGATAAAAGAAATGAGCAACAAGGAACTTGCGAGCAGTTTGACCAGTACGCTCCGCAGGATGCAAAATGAATGCCGCATAAAGCAGGGCAAGGAACCATATAATTATTGATTATGTTGCGGTCGTTGATGCGGCCAATTTGAATATCAGTTGTTCTGCGGCGATTTTAGCTTTGGTCTGGCCCGTTTTAATGGCGTAATCCATAGCGGCCAGTTCCTGCAGAATCCGGCCTATCTGCATTAAAGACATTTTTCGCACCTGAGCAAAAAAACTATCGGCTTTGTTGCGCCATATTCTAAGTTTACCTATAATCTGGTCTGTACTGACACCTTTTTCGAGCATGATTTTGGCATTGAACATCCTGCGAAAATGATAAGCAAAAGCGCCGACGACGGTATACTCTGCGGATTTGTCTTCGGCGAACATTTTCCTGAGTTGTTCGACAGCTCTTGCAACTCTGCCTTCAACAATTTCGTCAATAACTTCGAATGCATTAAACAGACGATTATGACCTGTCAGCGACTCAATGTGAGCTGGCGTTATGGCTTTTTCTGTTCCGACGAACAATGCTAACTTGTCGATTTCGCTGTAAAGCCGGCCAAGACTATCGCCAGTCAGTTCGATTAAAAGTTCGGCGGTTTGCTTGGTCAGGTTTTTGTTATGCGTCTCGGCAGCGTATCTTGTCATGTGCTGGGGCAGTTCCCATGTTTTGGGCTGCTCTATGCTTATTAGTTCACCGATTGAAGGAAGTTTTTTGGATAATCTGGTATTGCTCGGCCAGCTTTCTACCGTCAGTATTAGTATTCCGGTTGGGCATGGATTTCCAAAATATTTTTCTAACAGCTCGCGATTTTTGGAAACAAAATCGCCTGCATCTTTTATAAGCACAACTCTTTTTTTAGTCAGGAAAGGCAATGTTCTCAATTCATCGAAAACATCTGATGCCAAAGCGGTATCTGCATCTACCTTAAAAAGACCAGTAGTCCTTTGTTCGGACTCAAGGAGTGAATCAAGCAGTTTTTCGCACTCGATGGCGACTATTGCATCGTCCCTGCCGGCAATTACATAAACAAAGTCGTGTTTTTTATCGGATTTAGCAGTACTCTTAACCATTGTTGAAACAGACAGACCCTGGGTGTTTCACAGGCTGATTACTTTATCTCAACTATTTCGTTGAATCGCACAAGAGCGCCCGGTATTTGCGGATGCGGTTCGATTGTTCCTGTCAAGCCGACCTTTTGGCCTAAAAATTTGCTAAAGTCGTTATTTGAAATCGCATTGGCCGGTGCGGCATAGCAAATGGTATTGTTGGCGTCGTCAACTAAGCGATACTGCTTGAGTTCTACCGATGGGCCGAAAATATCCGACGGTTGGAGTTTCCCGATAGCTGCGTATTTGCTCTTGTCCTTGATTTGCGAGACCTTTTCAGCACGGGCCTTTTCTATTTCAGCTTTAATCTTTTGCAGATTTGCATCCTGCATACGAACTTCTTTAGCTATTTGGATTGCCATCTCGCAGCGTTCGAGCTGTTTGAGTTTAAGTTCCGCATAACGTGCGGCCCTGCCCGCCTCCTTGTCGCCTGCGATTTCAAGAAACCCTTTCTTTATATTTTCATAATTCTGTTCGGCCATTGGTTTTGCACGCTCGGCGTCGAATTGTTTTTCCAACGCTTTGTAGTCTTCGATTTTTTTAACCTCTGCAGGATTCTCGACAGGAAGTTTGGTTGGGACAACAGCAGGGGTGTTTGGTTCTTTCTTTGGCTTTTGGACATCCGCATTAGCGTCGGTTACTGATGCCGTCGGCTGTGCAGCGATTGCAGCATTCGGCTCAATCACATTGGATTCGCCGGCCGGTACAGGTGTTGCGGGGGCATGGGCAACTGCATCAGCAGGTATGGTATATTGTGTCAGCACCCAAAGATATGCGAAAGGCGGCGGAGAAATCTTATAGTAGCCCTCGAGTTCCTCACCGAGCAGATGAACCTTTTCGCCTTTGTCGAGCTTTCCCTGCATGGTAGTTGAATGTATCGGTTTACGCTGGTCGGAGCCGGCATACACACGAACGGCATCGGCGTTAACGGTTCCGGTGGAAGAATTATTGCTGTCGATGCGAATATACTGCATTGAAATCCAGGAGAAACTGCCTGCCGGCGGGACAATCTGAGACCAACTGTACTGGCTAGCGACAATTTTCACCTTGTCGGTTTTGTTTAATTTACCGCAGGCATAGTAATTTGTGCCAGGTCCCGAGCGAATAATGACGTCGTCTCCGGTTATCTGTGCCATGTACGGAAAAGCCGGCACGCCGGCCTTATTTACGTCGTCGGCCTGGGGTGAGCCTGCAGATTCCTCTGCAAAGACAACAGATGCCGATATCGCCAAACAGACAATGACAAACAACTTAATATAAAGTCTCATTTTTTCCATCTCCAAAAAAGGGTTTGCTATAATCAAAATGCCTAACAGTTTAACCATCAAATGGTTTTCAAATTAGCACTACCTAAAGTAATTGTCAACTTTTTTCTTGCTCCCTGCAGCTATGCGGAAGTTGCCTGTCAATTCTGCAGGCGAGCAAGTTCATCCTGACACATTTTTAATTGTCCCTGGTCGGAAAGTTTTTTGGCGGCTGCCGTTAAATGCCTTATGGCAGGAGCGGCCTGATTGAGATACCGCGAATATAAAAGGCCCAGCATCAGTTCGACTTGCTCGACGTATTCGTAATTGTGGTAATGTGCCAGAAACTTTTCATAGGCCTGAGCCGCCTGTGTGTGTTTATTTTCGCTGGCAAGGTGATTGGCAATATCCAAAAGCTGCTGGCGAGGCAAAAGCTGTTCACTGTCGATGCCGATAAGCTTCTGATAAATATCTGCAGCCGAGGCAAAATTGTGCTGAGCCATCAGACCGCTGATTTCATCGCGAAGCTGCGTAATTTCTGCCTGCTGCGGGTTGACTGGTTTCTCTGTTATGTCCCTGGCGTTTATGTGCATTTTCGCCGGCTGGACAGAAAATGGGTCGTAGCCCTTCGACACGATATCGCCATAGCGGCGACGCTGGTTCCACCTTTTGAGCATCGACCACAGGTCGAATGGGCTGGTGCTGACCAGGCCCACGCCGAGCATCAATAATATCGACAGGATTCCAAAGATATAACCGGCCAGATGTGCGTCATAGGCGACATTACGGGCAGTTCTCGATATAACATTATCGAGGATTATCATTTTGAATGCTATGAAATACAACGCCGGAATGTCAATTGTGTCGATGATAAATATGAACCAGTAAAGCACGGTAACCATAGTCTGCGGGAAAAGAACCAGGTATGCACCGGTTACAGCGGCAATAGCGCCGCTGGCCCCGAGTACCGGCGTGGAACTGACAAGGGCGTGTCCTGTGGCACTGAAAACTGCCCCAGCGAGGTAAAAACATAAATAACCAATATGGCCGAGCCTGTCGTTGACGTTATTTCCAAACAGATACAAAAAGAACATATTGCCGAGGAGGTGCAGCCAACTGCCGTGCAGAAAGGCGTAAGTTACAAACTGCCACAGGTAAGGCCTGGCAGGGTTCAGCATAAACTGGTCGGCCCATGCCCGCAGCGCCTCCTCCGTGCGTCCACCGGCAGCAAAAGAATAATGAGGCGAATACGTGATTAGAAAAATAATCACATTGGCAAGAATAAGGGCGTAATTTGTGTATGGCGTCCGCCAGGGTCGAATATTTGTCCGAATCGGTATCATAGTTTAATTAAGCTAATAAAAGTAATATTTTTCAAACTGCTCAAAAGGGTATTGTAATCGCAGGGGGCTTTTTCAACAAGACATAAAAAAGGTTTCAAAAGGTTCTGGGTGCGATTGCCGTTTGTAGACGGTTTTTTTATGCTGTGAAGGTTTTTTTACTGGTTTTCTCCTGCCTGCCCTGCAAAGCCCGTTTTTAGGACGAAGTAAGGAGTTTATCGAAGGGGGCAAAAAATATACGCTCAATTTTCTTTCGTTTTTCTTCGTACCGGCGTATAATTGCATTAAATTATAGTACAAAAAAGGAGAACTTATATGAACCTCGAAGAATTAAAACAGTTTATAAAGCAGCTTGGCTGGGGTTTCTTGGCTACAACCGATAGCCGAAAGGTCGGCGTAAGACCGATGGCTGGCCTAATCTGGAAGGATAATCAGTTACTATGTGCGACATTTATCGCATCCGACAAGGTCGCTCAGCTTACAAAAGTCCCTTACGCCGAATATTGTTTCTGCGATTCTACCGGCAAGCACGTCCGCATTGCAGGCCATGGTTCTATTAGCACCGACAATGCCGAAAAACTCTGGCTGTTCAATCAGGTCCCGGAACTTGCGAAATATTTCCCCGACCCCGCTGCGCCGCAGTATGTAATTATCAAGATGATACCGGACAACATCCGTGTAATATCCGGCAAGATATGAATTACGAACAGGTAAAAGTAAAATGACCTTTGTATTTTTCTCATTTTAACGCTATAATTTCTTAGTGCACTACACACAATATG